>JAKIUH010000267.1 GCA_021647685.1 Bacteroidales bacterium | reverse complement strand
GTAAAACTATTGAAATTAATTTTTCATTAAAAGAAGAAGACCAAACCGTTGATGAAGTAACCATTTCTGCGACAAAAACGGATAAAAGTGTTAAAGCAATTGGTTCACAAATCTATGTAATTGGTTCAAAACGAATTGAACAAACCAACGGAAGAAACATCAACGAAGCATTAATGGAAATTCCCGGAGTTTTTACCGAAGACACTCAACACTCAGAAGCAAGTGTAGTAAGTTTTAGAGGAGTAGGACTGCATACTTATGTAACACGTGGTATTTTGGTGTTAGTTGATGGAATACCAATTACAGAAGCAATGGGACGAACAAGTTTTGAAGGTATTGATATGCAAAATGCCGAAAAAATTGAAGTAATGAAAGGTCCTGTTTCAGCTTTATATGGACCAAACGGATTAACTGGTGTAATTAATGTAATAGAGAAAAAGCCACAAGATGGTTTACATGGAAATTTTGAGGGTTTGATTGGCTCTTATGGTACTTACAAAGTTGGAGGTAATTTGAATGGCGGGAAAAATGGATTTAACTAGCTTGTAAAAGCCAATTATTACTCATCAGACGGATATAGAGACCACTCTGCTTATGAATCCACTCATCTTGGCACAAAACTTTCAAAAGATTTTAAAGAAGCCGGGAAATTAAAATTCACTTTTGATTATTCTTTAAGTAATTCATTACTTGCAGGTTCTATTGACAGTATTACTTTTATTGAAAACCCGACTGCTGCTGACCGTTTATGGGCAGGTTACGATAAAACATTATACCGTGCATATCTGGATTATGTGAAAACTTGGACAAACAATTCAGTATTAACATTGGATATATATACAAGAGGCAGGTATGATGAAGGTCATTACAGTGACAGATCTTGGGGCAAATATGATGTGGATTTATTTGGCGGTGAAGCCCGTTATACTTTTGGCTTTGATATAGCAGGACAAAAAAATACAATTACACTCGGAGCTAAATACGATAGAGAGAGTTCGTATATGGAAGAATATAACAGAGACGAAGAGACAGGAGTAATTGGCGATTTAGATGATCAGGGAACTGTCACCTATGACCTTAGCGGATTTTATATCCAGGATGAATTTAATATAAACAACAGCTTGTTTTTAACATTCGGTTTACGTTATGATGGCATAGCCTATGATTGGGTAGATGAATTTAATGAAGGTGAAAGAAACACATCTTCAAGTACATCAGTGGATGCATTTAGTCCTAAGTTTGGTTTTGCTTATAATCCGTTAAGTAGCTTAACCGTTTTCGGAAACATAGGAAAAGGTTTTAATCCTCCTCAATACTACCAAATGTTTATCGGAGGATATACAGCTGAGCCAAATCCTGATTTAAAACCTGAATACCTAACAAACTATGAAATTGGTTTACGTGGTCAATTAATCCATAAAATAAATTATCAGATTTCATACTTTTTAATGGATTTTGAAGATCAAATTGAAACGGTGCCTTTGCCGGATAACCCCTATTTGGAAAAATATGATAATATTGGTGATACACGGCACCAGGGAGTAGAGGTTTCTATAAATAGTCAAATCATAGATAATTTAAGCGCTTTTGTTAGCTATTCATACCTTGATGCAAGATACACAAATAGTGCCGATGAAGATTTAATCGGAAAGGTTTTAAGAAAATCGCCTTTTAATCAATACACATTGGGCGCAAGATATGACTTTAATTTTGGCTTAGCAGTATCGGCTGATTACAAATTTGTAGGCAAGTATCACATGGATAATGAAAACATGTTTATGTATGATGGTTATTCCTTGTTGAACGCAAAAGTAATGTACAAATGGAAAGCATTAAGAGCTTCGTTTGCCGTGAACAATTTGCTTGACGAAAAGTATGCAGCAAGAGCCTATGCGTCAAACTACCGAGGATGGGTACAAAATTATTCTCCGGGCTGGCCAATTAATTACACTTTTACTATAGGCTATAGTTTTTAATTGTTTATTGATTACTTTCCGAAAGCTAAAGCTTTCGGAAAGCTTAAAATTTAGAAGTATGAAAAAAATTATGATAAGCATAATGGCTTTATTTCTAATACAGTCAATATATGCACAAGAAATTATATGGCTGTCAAATACACCACCGGCTTCAATGAAAGATAATGTCAGAGCATCCGGTATGCACCGTCTGTCTGCTCTAAAAAAAGGAGACACAAAAAAAAAGAAAGTTTATAAAACCAATGCAGATAGTACAAAAAAGTTTAAAAGAAAAAAGAAAAAAAGTTCTTACTCATCTTACGGGGCAGTTACAAACTATGTACAATGGATTAGAAAAGGCAATTCTATACAAAAGCCGGCATACATTTGCATAGATGACAGTACTGATTATCAACTAAAATTAATATCCCCTACCGGTAATGAAGAAAAAATTGAATTAGTTAAAAGCAAAAATTGTTATTTGAAATTTGAATTAAACGAGGAAGGCTATTACAATGCTTATCTTATTATTAAAAAAGCTATTGGAGATACCCTGTATATAAATATTGCAAAAGCAGAACTCTTAAGTCACAGTTGCAGAAATGGGCATCATAAAAAACTGGAAGCACGTCCTGTAATGCATTACCCTGAAATTACAGAGTTTGAAATTATTCGGGAACGCCATCCGTGGGAAGATTTTCATTATTTCAGTTCATCCGGAGAAAAAGAATCTTATAAAGCATTTTATAAAGACAAAGTAGCAGAAAATGTTAAAATAACTTTGTACACAGAGAAAGGTTGGAGTAAAACAATGCATACAGATAAAAACGGGAAAGTAAATGTTCAGTTTTTGCAAGATTATTTTTCAAAGTGGCAAGAATTGAACAAACGTAAAATACATTATTATATGCTTGCTGCTGAATATACTGTTCAAGATACTAATGAGTACAAAGGCAAAACATATCCGTATGTGCATTATACATTAACAATGTCTGACGGTTATCGCCCTGCCCGTACAATGTACACATCAATGGTGTGGGGCTTAATAGTATTTTTAACAGTTACTATTGTGAGTATTGCCGGTATTTTCATTTATAAGGAACGAAGAAAAAAGCCTTACAAAGAATTAAAATTTGATGAACATTAGAAATTCACTTTCAAAATTATTATTATGCGGAAATTAAAAATTAAACGATATATTGATAATTCAAATGTATCCCGTTTCAGGTTTTGGATACAAATTATTTCCTTTTTTATATTTGTTTACGGAGGTTATTTCTTTATTGAAATAGCATCACGCTTGCCAATTTTCTCTTGCCCTTACGTACAAGGAAGTCCGGGAGGCTGCTATTTAATAGGCGTTCAACACGAACTAAACACAACATGGGAGTCAATGTTGAGTTTCAGAGGGCTCGGCATACTCACAAGTTTAGGCATATTTCTATTATTTTTCATATTCTTAAACAAAGCATGGTGTGGTTTTGTATGTCCATTGGGGACTTTGCAAGACTGGATTACCAAATTGCGTAAATTTCTTGGATTTAGTTTTACACGATATGATGAAATGAGTTTTAAACGATTAAAATCAATAAAATACATCCTATTAGTTTTGTTGATTTTAATACCTTTAGGTATTAGGAATTCATTTTTTGGTATTCATGTACCCCACGGAATGCACACGCCTTTCTGCCAAATTTGTCCTGCTCGAATAATACTTCCATTATTTACAGGCGATACATCACAAATCTTTATTGACTTTACAGATACCACAACAATTATAATGACCTCATTGGGGATGATGATTGCTGCACTTTTCTTAGTAGGTTCATTCGTAAAAAAACGTTTTTTCTGCTTTTTCTGTCCAATGAGTGCATTGCAATATATTTTTTCAAAAATTAGTCTTTTAAGAATGACAAAAGATGGAGATAAATGTACTCGTTGTGGTAACTGTTATCGGGTTTGTGATGTTGGTATTCGTGAAATTGCCGATGATATTATCAGTAAAAATATTGTTAAAGATGATTGTATGCTCTGTGTGAAATGTGTTGAGGCATGCCCGGAAGATGATTGTTTAAAAATCTCTTTTGCAGGAATGCCAATATTCAATGCTTCACAAGAAGGCTTTTTCAAAAGGTATACCGGAAGCAGTCTAACAGAGTATATTAAATCAATAGAACCAAATAAAGAAAACGAAAATGAAAGTAAATAAAGACCGTTATGAACGAATGAAAAAAACAGGAAGCATCCATTATGCTATGGAGATAAAAAAGAATTTGGCAGAAATCACAGATGATTTTCCTGACAATCCCCAAAGCATGGAATACTTCTATAAACGTTTTGAAGAATATACTATAGGAAACTTGCATGAAGGGAAAAAAGTAATTGCTTCGATGTGTGTACACGTACCCTTGGAACTAATTTATGCAACAGGTGGTACTCCGGTTAGGATTTGCGCAGGAGCTTATGCCACAGACCAAATAGGTGCAGAATTTTTACCGGCAAAAACTTGCCCAATGGTAAAATCTACCCTGGGTGCAGTTTATCTGGATATTCTACCGGGAAACATTAAGCCCGAGCTTATTGTAAACCCAACGACCTGCGACCAAAAGAAAAAAATGGGCGAAATAGCCGATGAAATTGACAAACCGTTTTTTACACTTGAAGTACCGCCAACAAAGGACAGTGAAGAAGCAAGGCAATACTGGAACCGAGTGGTAAAAAAGTTTGTAAAAAAACTGGAACAAACCACAGGGACAAAACTCACAAGGCGCAGACTAAAAAAAGCCATAAAAACAGTAGCGAAAGCCCAAGCTGTGTATCGGCGGTTCGATCAAATAAGACGTTCAGCTCCGGTTATTTACGGGAAAGATGCTATTTTAGTAACTAATTCCTATTTTTTTGATGATATTGAAAATTGGACAATACAAGTTGAAAAATTAAATCAAGAGTTGGAAGAACGTATTAAAAACAAACAAACCGTAGGTAAAGCAAACTCACCAAGAATACTACTCACCGGTTCGCCAAGTATATTTCCGAATATGAAATTGCCCTTATTAATAGAAAAACTTGGCGGGATCGTTGTAAACGAAGAGTTTTGTTCAACCAGCCGGATGATTTGGGATACCGTAGCCGTTGATGAATGGTTCTTATATGATATGGTTCCTGCCGTTGCCGACCGCTATTTAAAACCATCTACTTGTCCAAACTTTACTCCCAACACCGATAGGGAACGAAAATTATTAAGAGATATTAAAGATTTTCAAGTAGATGGAGTAATTTATCAAACCTTTACAGGCTGCCAGTTATACGATATGGAATCGCGCAGGATTGGCAAAATATTGGAAGATAACGGTACACAAACCTTATACATAGAATCGGATTATAACCCCGATGATTTTGGACAATTAACAACCCGCTTGGAAGCATTTTTAGATTCATTAAAAAATAAAAAGTAAACTATGGGATATTTTGTAGGAATAGATATTGGCTCAACAACAATTAAAATTGCGATTATTGACGAAAATAAAAATATTGTAGCAAAAGGGAATGCTCCAACAGGCAGCCGGTTTAATCAAAATGCCATTGATGCACTTGATTTATTACTTTTCAGAAACAAGTTAAACAAGGAAGATATTCTTTATACGGTTTCTACAGGCTATGGCAGAAAATTATTTAAAGACAGTGATGATGAACGTTTTGTTAAAGATTTATTTACTAAAACTGTTTTACATCATACAGAATTTGATAGTGATATTGATGATAAAACACCTAATTGGTAATATGATAGAATAGCAGAAATGAATTTAATTTTAATAAAAAGATTAGAGATAGTATTTGGATATTTGATTATATTATTAACCATCATGAATTGATGTTAAATAATAATCATTTAGAGAAAATATATAACGATATAGATAAAAACTATTTTATTGTTAAAGATAATTATCAACCTTTAATTGATTTAAATTTAAAATTTCAGGTTTTATCAGGATTAAAGAATAATAGTCTAAATAATCGTAAAACAATGGATATATTAATTACAAAAACTTTAGAAGAAATCTCTTTAAGCATCAATAAACCTAAACTAATTGATTGCAATGAATTAGAAACGTATTTAAAAGGAAAAGAGTAAAATGAATAACACATTAACATTTAGCGAGCTACTACTAAAACTACAACAATTTTGGGCACAGCAGGGATGCAACATCGTCCAGCCCTATGACATTCCCGCGGGGGCGGGGACTTTCCATCCGGCGACACTGCTGCGAAGCCTTGATAGCAAGCCGTGGAGCACGGCGTATGTGGCGCCAAGCCGCCGTCCGACGGACGGGCGTTACGGGGAGAACCCCAACCGTTTGGGGGCGTACT
>JAKIUH010000266.1 GCA_021647685.1 Bacteroidales bacterium | reverse complement strand
AACAGTTAAAGAATTTAAAACCAAAGAAAATCCGGATAAAGAAATGAACGATATAAAAAATGAAGCAGAAAATCCGGATAATAAAAACATAGACGATTTAACCAACGAAGCGAATAAACTTTTTGATGATTTAGAAAACAAAACAGAATAAACTAAAAATAGAAACTCAGCCTTTCAGCCGGATGTTTATCCGGCTTTTTTCAATCCAAGAAACATGTTTACAGTTTATATACAACAATTAAGTAATTACTGTAAAACAATTATTTTTTCCTGTCAATTTAATAAACATTAAGATATTTTTCTCCTTTTTGGAAAAAATATATAATTTCGTGCATCATTTTACACAAATAGTGTTTAATCTGTAATAACACAAAATCATTGACATCTTTTGCACATAACCCTAAAAAAAATATTATGAGCGAAAAACCCGAAGAAAAAACATTCAGAGACAAAATCTCAACGGTAAATCAGGATGGAAAACGAGTTTGGGTACACTGTAAAAAACCCTCAGGAAAGTTTTACACTTACCGTTCTATTTTAGCCTATTTTTTACTAGCATTTTTAATTTTTGCACCCATTATTAAAATTAATGGTGAACCCATGATTTTATTGGATGTATTAGGCAGAAGATTTATTTTATTCGGGACTGTGTTTTGGCCTCAAGATTTTTACCTTTTCTATCTTATAATGCTCTCGTTCATTGTTTTTGTAATTCTATTTACAGTAGTTTACGGAAGGTTATTTTGCGGTTGGGTATGCCCTCAAACAATTTTTATGGAATTTGTTTTTCGTAAAATTGAATGGTTAATTGAAGGAACGCCGGCTCAACAGATTAAACTTAAAAAACAGCCTTGGAATTTTGAGAAAATTTGGAAAAGAGTTTTAAAACACAGTATTTTTTGGGGAATTTCCTTTTTTATAGCCAATGTATTTTTAGCTTATTTAATAGGGGTAGATAAATTAGTAAAAATTGTAGAAGACCCTATTTATGAACATCTAAGCGGTTTTATGGCTATTGTGATATTTACTTCGGCATTCTACTTTATTTTTGCATGGTTTAGAGAGCAAGTTTGTACTTTGATGTGCCCTTACGGACGTTTACAAGGAGTTTTATTGGATAACAATTCAATTGTAGTAGCATACGATGAATACAGGGGTGAACCACGCGGCGTAGCAAAAAAAGCAGAAAAAGAAGCAGGTATTGTTAAAGGCGATTGTATCGATTGTAAACAATGTGTAGCTGTTTGTCCGACAGGTATTGATATCAGAAACGGTAACCAACTTGAATGTATTAACTGCACGGCTTGTATAGATGCTTGCGATGCCGTTATGGTAAAAATAGGAAAGCCCAAAGGATTAATTCGTTATGACTCTTTAGAAGGCATTAAATCAGGAAAGAAATTTAAGCTTACTCCTAGAAATATTGCTTATTCAGTAGTTTTGGTATTAATTTTAGCTTTTGCCGGATATATGATGAGCACACGCTCTATTACCGAGACCACTATTTTGCGTACTCCGGGGATGACTTATCAAGAACAAGGGGATGAAATCAGTAATTTATATAATTATAAAATTGTAAATAAATCAAATTCAGATATTGATATTGCCATTAAGTTGCTTGAACCCAAGTTTGGAAGAATTGTTGTTTCCGGTCAAAATCATTTAAAATACAATACTTCGGTTGAAGGTATTATTATTGTATATTTGAAAAAAGATAAAATCAAACAAAAGAGTATAAAATTACATTTTGGTATTTTCAACGGTGATAAAATGTTAGAAGACTATACTACTAACTTTACCGGACCGGAAGTAAAATAAAAGTGTGAATAAGTAAATAAACAAACTTTTAAATTTTAATTATGAAATTTCATTGGGGACATGCTATCTTTTTAGTAATTATTATCTTTTTGGCAGCAATGACTTGGATTATTGTTTTTGCATTCAGTCAAAAAGTAAATTTGGTTACGCCTGAATATTACCCCAAAGGGGTAGATTACGAAGAGCAAATAGATAAAGTAAGAAATACAGCGAAACTAAATCATAAAATACGCTTTGAAAAACAAAACGACAAACTGGTTTTTATATTTCCCGATGAAATGAATACCGACTCAATTTCAGGGAACATTCAGTTTTATTACATTACTGATTTTGAAAAAGACCGGAACATAGCTATTGAGATAGACACTACCGGAAAACAAGAAATAGACATTAAAAACTTTTTATCAGGTAGGTACATCATAAAAATTGATTGGGCAATAAAAAGTACAGGGTATTATCAAGAGTTTGACATCAATCTTTAAATAAAAAACAATGGATATTGGAATAATTGTATCAGCTCTTATGCTGGGTTTAATCGGTAGTTTTCATTGTGCAGGAATGTGCGGACCTATTGCTTTGGCAATTCCATTAAACAATAACTCATGGTACAGTAAAATTGCGGGCTCATTAGTTTATAATATTGGCAGAGCCATAACATATGCTATCATGGGACTTGTCTTTGGAATGTTGGGTAAAGGATTAGTACTTGCCGGTTTTCAAAAATGGGTTTCGATAATTATGGGAATTATTATGGTATTATCTGTTTTGTTTCCGGCGCTGTATAAAAATCGTTTTGATTTAAACGGAAAAGCATTTTCCTTTGTAGGAAATCTTAAAATAAAATTAGGCAGCCTATTAAGAAAACGCTCATACGGTTCTTTATTTTTAATTGGTTTATTAAACGGTTTATTACCGTGCGGCTTAGTATATATGGCTTTGGCAGGTGCTATTGCAACTTCTGATGCTTTTACCGGAGCATTTTTTATGTTTGTCTTTGGTTTGGGAACTTTACCCATGTTATTTGTTATATCAATTCTTGGAAATACTTTAAGTGCCAAGTTTCGTACAAAAATGACTAAAATAATTCCCGGAGTCGTATTTTTCATTGGAATATTATTCATACTCAGAGGCTTAGGCTTAGGTATTCCTTTTATTAGTCCTCCTGAAAAGAAGCTCCATGTTCCTGAAAAACCCATGATGGAAATGCATCATACACCAATGAATTAAAAAATAATTTGTATTTTCGTTTTTGATATTAACCCATTAATCTAAATAAAAATGAAAAAAATAAAACATATAAGTTTTAGCCTGTCTGTTTTTTTAATCGTTTCAATCTTAGCTTCTTGTACGAACAATCAAGAGCAAAAAGAGGAAACCCAAAATAATGAAGAACAAAAAATTGAACAAATAACTAAAGAGCAAGAAAGCAATACGGAAGAATCAACAGCTACGGCTTTTGAAGCAGGTGAAAAAATTTATAATGAAAAATGTATGGTCTGTCATCAAAAAAATGGAGAAGGCGTTGAAGGGACTTTCCCTCCATTGGCAAACTCAGATTACTTACTTGCAAACAAAGAACGAGCAATTCTTCAAACCCTTAGAGGCTCAAAAAATCCTATTACCGTAAATGGCGTTGAATATCCGGGTAATGTTATGACCGTTTTTAAATTAACAAACCAAGAAATTGCCAATGTAGTAAATTATGTTTTAAACAGCTGGGGAAACAAAGGGGGAACGGTTACCGTTGAAGAAGTTAAAGCTGCCAGAGCAAAAATTCAATAAATAAGAAAAAAACTGTACAGAATAGCTGCATTTTATTAATGTAGCTATTTTTATTTGATATTATTAAAAATATGGGACAAAAATGTGTGCACTGTGGCGAAGACTGTGGAAATTATCCGGTAATATGGCAAAACAAAGCATTTTGCTGTAACGGCTGCAAAACCGTGTACCAACTATTAAATGAAAATCAATTATATACCTATTATGAAATAGAAGATAATCCGGGCATCAAGATACAAACAGAAGATTTTGGCAATAAATATGCCTATTTGGATAATGAAGAAATAAAAGAAAAAATTTATGATTTTAGCGAAGGAAATTTTAGAAAAGTAACTTTCTACATACCTGCAATACATTGCAGTTCATGCATTTGGCTTTTAGAGAACTTAAACACTTTAAACAAAGGCATTACGCATTCATTGGTTAATTTTGTAAAAAAAGAAGTAAGTATTTCATTTAATGAAAAAGAAATCAGTTTAAGACAATTGGTAGAATTACTTGCATCCATTCATTATATTCCACAAATTACATTAGAAAAAATTGATAAATCAAAATCAAAAAAAAGTAACAAAAAACTATTGCTGAAAATAGGCGTTGCCGGCTTTGCTTTTGGCAATACCATGCTATTAAGCTTTCCTGAATATATAAAAGGAAGCTTTGGTATTGAAGAAAAGTATGAAATAGTTTTTGGGCTACTGAATTTTCTTTTTGCAATTCCTGTTTTGTTTTATAGTGGTTCTGATTATTTGCTTTCGGCATGGAAAAACTTGAAACACAAAATTATTAATATTGATTTACCCATTGCAATCGGCATGTTAGCAATTTTCCTGCAAAGTACTTACGAAATATTCAGCCGTTCAGGTGCCGGATATATGGACTCGTTAACGGGTTTTGTTTTTTTCTTACTTGTTGGCAAATGGTATCAAAGCAGAACGTATCAGGCACTTTCCTTCGATCGTGATTACAAATCATACTTTCCGGTAGCGGTTACAAAACTCGTAAACGGAAAGGAAGAAAGCATTTTACTTGAAAAGCTGCAAAAAGGAGATACTATATTGGTACATAATCAAGAATTAATTCCGGCAGATGCAGTACTGAAAAAAGGAACAGCAAATATTGACTACAGCTTTGTTACCGGAGAATCAAAACCCGTTCAAAAAAAAGAAGGAGATATGCTCTATGCCGGCGGACGACAAATTGGGAGTTCAATAGAATTGGAAGTACAATCAAAAGTAGAACAAAGTCAGCTTACCAAACTGTGGAACCAGGATGACCATACACGGCAAAGCAAAAATTTAAGTACGGTAATTGACAAAGTAAGTAAATACTTTACGGGGACAATTATAAGTATAGCAGCACTTACAGCTATTTATTGGTGGATAAGCGATGCTTCAATAATTATGAAAGCATTTACAGCAGTTTTAATTGTTGCTTGCCCGTGTGCCTTGGCACTTTCTATCCCATTTACCTATGGTAATATGCAACGTCTTCTCGGTAAAAAAGGTTTTTACCTGAAAAATCCGGAAGTGATTGAGCGTTTAGCAAAAATTGATACTATTGTTTTTGATAAAACCGGAACAATTACACAAAATAATGATTTTGAATTAAGTTACACAGGAACAAGTTTAAACAAGGAAGAAAAAATAATGCTGAAATCATTGTGCAGGCATTCAACGCATCCATTGAGTACAGCAATTTATAACAGTTTAGAAGATTTTGACTTTAAAGAAGTTAATAATTATCGCGAATTACCTGCACGGGGGCTTATTGGTGAGTTTGGCACTACTGTTTTAAAAATTGGTTCTGCAGAATTTACTAAAGCTGAAAAAACAAAGAATATTTCAGGCGGATCAGTGGTTTATATATCTTTTAATAATGCGGTAAAAGGTATGTTTGTGATTAAAACAAAATACCGCAAAGGATTAAAAGATTTAATAAACCGGCTTTCACTCAACTATGAATTACACCTGATTTCAGGAGATAATGAACGGGAAAAGGAAAACCTCCTTCCTTTATTTAAAAATGAAAAATTGATGCATTTTAATCAATCACCACAAGATAAATTAAACTACATCAAAAACTTACAAAAAGAAGGCAAAAATGTTTTAATGATTGGCGATGGTCTAAATGATGCAGGAGCTTTAAAGGCAAGTAATACTAGCATTTCCATTGCCGATAATGTATATCATTTTTCACCGGCTTGCGATGCTATTTTAGATGCAAGAGAATTTAATAAATTACCTACTTTTTTAAAATGGAGTAATCAAACGATTAAAATAATTAAAATGAGTTTTGTTTTTTCATTGCTTTATAACCTTATCGGAATGTATTTTGCTCTTACAGGACAATTATCACCGATAGTTGCCGCAATTTTAATGCCACTTAGCTCGATTACTATTGTCGTTTTTGTAACGGTTTTAACCAATTGGATTTCGGTTAAAGAAAAGTAACAGATTTATAAAATCCATCTAATTTAAGAGTAATTTATAGGAGAATTTTTGGTTGTTATCATTTGTTTTTATTTGTAAAAAGTACAACCCTGATGTTAGCTTTTTTAAATTTATATTATGATTTCCAATTGTTAAGTTATGACTTTGTAATCGTTTTCCATTACTATTAAAAATGGTTAACTCTATTTGTTTTAGAGTTAGTATTCTTAACGTTTTATTTTTGCTGGGATTATTTAGTATTTTGATAACATTATTTAGCGTATTTTCGTGTGTT
>JAKIUH010000265.1 GCA_021647685.1 Bacteroidales bacterium | reverse complement strand
TCATCCGCCCGATTTTATTACCTATATCTTTTAAAAACTTCACGCAGTTGTTCTATTAAATCTAAAACTTTTATAAGTCGAATTTTTAAAGCTTGAATTATGATTTTAAAATGCATACAATTATACAAAAAATCTTTAAATAAATACAGAAATATACATTGGAGTTTTTTTAAAGAATAATTTTAAAAAGCGTACAATATGAGTAATACCTTAATATACAAATGTATAAATGATAATATATTTTGTAAAACGAAAAGCAATATGCTTACAAACAGAAACTTAATCTACAAACCATCATCAAAATAAATATTTTGATAAAATGATGTTTTTTTTAGGTGGTTTTAATATTTGAATGGAATATAAGTAAAGGTATTTTACTTTGATAAATCATTTTTTTAAGATTATTCGGATACAGAAGTTTATAAACAATTGAACGTTTAGGTGATGTAAACGAAATAATATCTATATTCATTTTATCAACATACTCTTGAATTCCGGCAAATAAATCATCATTTTTGATAATATGGCATTTTATTTCTTCTTCATAATTTTGATTTAAGTATGATTCCAATTTAAAAAGCTGCATTTCTTTCCAAGTATTTTTTTCATCGGTTTCAATATGTACACATTCAAGTTTTATTTTAAAAGGTTTAAGAATATCCAACAGCTTATTAAAAGCAGTAAAATCCGAGTCTTGAAAATCGGTTGCGTACAGTACATTCAGCTTTTCAAGTCCTTTAAACTCCCAATTTTCAGGAATAGCTAAAACCGGAATTGTGGTATTTTCTATAACTTTTAAAGTTACACTACCTATTAAATCTCCGGGCATCTGCCCTACCCCTTTTGTTCCCAATACAATCATATAAGGCTTATAACTTTCCGTAACACGGATTATCTGATATTCAGGTTTTCCTTTTTGCAGCACATAATGAAAGCTAACCTCTTCCAAATCATAATCTTTCAGCCTTTTTTTAAGCCGGTTTATAAACAGAAGCATATTCTTTTGAGCCACTTGGTACATCTCATTCATAACATTTTGTGTAAAATTTTCATACGATGTACGATTTCCCAAATATGTCCCCCCCATAAAAGGGTCTTTAAAAATATGCAAAAGCTTAATCTCTGCATTGATACTTTTAGCTATGCTAAAAGCAAAAAGTGCTGCTGAATTTGAATATTCTGAAAAGTCAATGGGAACAAGAATTCTGCGAATATTTTTTATTTTGTCTTCAATACTTTCAAAATCTCCTTCGATGCGCATTTTACAAAGCAAATCAACAGCCTTTTTCACATCTTGTGTATTCACTTGAACTTGCAAGGGAACAACTTTATCTCCGTTTTTTTCAGGCTCAACAATATAAGCATCAATACCTTCTATACCCAATTTAAAACGCAAATAATAGGCTTGTCTAGGGTCGGAAAAATCAGCAATTATAACATAATTTTCCATAATTTTCAGGTGTTTGGGGTTTATAACAAATTTACGAAATTTGCCGGTAAAAGTCAAGTTACTCATTGTCTGATTTAATACAGCGGGAATTTAAAAAGCCTTGCAAATATATTTGCAAGGCTTTTTAAATAAAATTCTCAAAATAGCTATCGAGCTCTTTTTATTCCTTTTAACAATCGTTTATCAAAAAAATACTCAGGATTAACCGCTTTCCCATTAATTTGTATTTCGTAATGAAGATGTGTGCCGGTAGATCTACCTGTATTACCCACTAAACCAATAACATCACCGCGTTTAACTTTTTCTCCTTTTTTTACCAATATTTTACTTAAATGCAGATACATACTAACATAACCATATCCATGATCTATTTTTACATACCTCCCGGCTGTTCTTGTATAACCCGTTTTAATCACTTTGCCAATTCCGGTGGACATAACAGGAGTACCCTTTTTTGCAACTAAATCAATACCTTTATGCATTTTGTATTTACGTAAAATAGGATGTTTGCGCATTCCGAACGGAGAAGCAATTTTACGTATTTTTTTACGGTCAAGAGGCAAAATAGAAGGTATCCGGGCTATTTTATCCTCTCTTATCTTTGCCGCACGAATAATTTCCTCAAAAGATTTTGATTGCACCGCTAATTTTTTAGCAAGAATATCAATTCGTTTTGCTGTGGAAATTAATAAATCGGAATTTACCAAACCTTCGTATTTACTGTACGGATTGGTACCACCAAAACCTGCTTCCTTCATACTTTCAGGTAAAGGATTTAAGCCCAAAACATAACGATAGGTATTTTCCTCTTCATCTTGAATTTGTAATAAGGCTTTTTCCGCCTTGCTCATTCTTTGGTTTAAATAAAGAAACTGTTCCAATAAATGTTTGCGTTCTGCTTCTAAAAGTTTTTGCTGTTTTTGCTTTAAAACAAAAGAGATACCAAAGTAAAACACAGCAGTAACTACTAATACAAAAAGTAATTTAAGTAAAATGCTATTGTATAGTTGTTGCTTAATACCTTTTTTCTTATAGTTTAAATCAACATCAGCATATAATCTATACGAATGGGTTTGCATAATATTTTTGTTTAAAAACAGAACCTTATTTCCAAAATCACCCATGAACAGACTTAATCAGTCAAAAGCCTGATAATATTACGATATGGTTTATAGGTTTTATATGTAACTAGCGTATTACATAATGAATGCCGGATGGTTTTGGTAACTTACTACAAGTCAATAATGTTTCTGTTTATTTTAAAATAGTTTCTTATTTGTGATTAATGGGCGGCAAAAGTAAAAAAATTTGAAAGCAACCAATACTTTTTTACAAAAAAAATACTTTTTTTAACACTTTTTAAGTAAATTACAAGCAAGCTTTACAAAAATAAACAGTCTGATTACAAGGGAGTTAAACATTAGGGTGGTACCGAATAAATCCAATTTATTTGTTGAAACGTTCCAATGTCCTGCCGGACAATTTGAAGTTTTTAAAACTTTTGAATGTCCAACGCACTTAAAAACGTTTAGAAAGATCTAAATATTTTAATCATAAAATCTGCATAAATCTTATTGATTTATAGATAAAAACAGCTTGTATTACCCACCTTGGTGCTGTTTTGTGTGCAACTGATAATAATCTTTGGGCTTTGCCAAATGCTATTTTACCCTCCTCCTTTGGTGCTAAACCGGACTCATTATCAAGCCCTGTTTTATATAGTATTTTATATTGATTATCAAGATGATAACAATACACAAGTCTGTTATTCTGACTTTCTATTGCAAAGCCAATACCTCATCCAATCATTAATGGATTTAAGGTAAAATAAGGAATAGGTAAAAATTAAAAATTCAACTAACCAAATAATCTTTGGCTTCTTCAAGGGTATTAAAAGGTTTTAAGGCATTACTTCTGCCAAGCACCATATTATAGCCCATAAGAATAATTTTTTTCATTGGAGTAATCCCAACAATAGCTCTTTTGGTAGCCAGTTTTGGAGTTTCTGCACCTACTTTTTTTAATTCATCAGTAAACTTTTTCGTGGAATAGGCACCTGAAATATCGGTTAGTTGTAAATAAGGTTTGTTATCACTCATTACAATAGCTTGTGCTTTTCGTAAAATAGCAATCATTTCGTCATCACTATTGGTACCTTTGTAATCTACAAATAAGATTTCTTTTCCGCGGTGCATAATTTTTGTTACTCCTGCCATAGTCTAAGGTTTTGATTTATACAAATATACGTTATTAAATATAAAAATCAAAAAAAGGCAGCTTTTAACAATTGATAATTTGATGAAATAGCTTATTTTTACGGTAATTTTAAACAAAACAGCTACAATGTTTGATTTTATTAAAGAAATATACTTACTCGTAGGTTTTTCCAATATAAATGCAGAAATAGCTAAAAGTGCAACTTTACTTTTACTCGTATTTATACTGACAATAATTCTCAACTTTATTGTCCGAAAAATTATCATTCATAGTCTGCATAAAATTGCTAAACGAACAAGTATCAAATACGATGATATCCTGTTGGAACAAAAGGTATTTTTATACATCACCCATCTGGTTCCGGCTGTTGTTATACATTTATTACTCAAATATGTTTTTGACAAAAATGTATCTTACCCTTTTGATTATCAAGAAATTATTAACTTTATCGACAGTGTACTCGAATTATATGTATATGTTATTATTTGGGCAGTCAGCTTTGCCTTTATCAATGCTTTGCATGAAATATATAAGAACACAGATATTGCAAAACGGGTAGATATCAAAGGTTTTTTACAACTTATAAAAGTCCTGATTTCCATAGTTTTTATTATATTAATTGTTTCGGTACTAATTGATAAAAAACCCGGAGCAGTACTTGCTGCTTTTGGTGCGGTGGCGGCTGCTTTGATTTTTGTTTTTAGAGATGTTTTATTAGGTTTTGTAGCAGGCATACAAATAGCAGCCAATCAAATGGTTAAACCCGGTGATTGGATATCTATGCCCGATATGAATGCGGATGGAACGGTATTAGAAATAGGATTAACCACTTGTAAAATTCAAAATTGGGATAAAACCATCAGCACGGTGCCTACTTATATGCTGGTGAGCAAGTCATTTGCAAACTGGCGTGGCATGGAAGAATCAGGAGGAAGGCGCATAAAAAGGGCTTTATACATAGATACAAGTACAATTAAATTTTGCGATCATAAAATGATTGAACGTTTTAAAGAATTTCATTTACTTAAAACCTATATTGAACAAAAAGAACAGGAAATAACTCAATACAATAAAAAACACGGTTTAGCGGAAGGCAATTCGGTGAATGCCCGCAGGATTACCAATATCGGAACTTTTAGAAAATACATTGAACACTACTTAAAAGAGCATCCTAAACTAAGAAAAGACATGACCATTTTGGTGCGACAATTGCAAATTACACCCAATGGTCTGCCTTTGGAAATCTATGTGTTTTCTGCTGATCAACGCTGGATACAATATGAAGCCATTCAATCGGATATTTTTGATCATATTTTTGCCATTATCCACGAGTTTGATTTAAAACTTTTTCAAAATCCTTCGGGAAATAATTTTGAAAAAGCATTTTCTTATCTTTCAAAATCATAAATTATGAACTTAAAGAATTTTAATTTTTTTCAGTTTCTCGGCTGGTTTGGAAACATTATTTTAAGCATTGGTGTCATACCGCAAGTATATCAAACATGGACAACCCATGATGTAAGCAGCTTTAATTGGTCGTTTTTATTAATGTGGGCTTTTGGTGTATTTTTCACTTTTATATACATTCTCCATGACAATTATCGAGATCAAAAATATCAATACCCTTTATTGCTCAACTATCTGGTAAATATTATTGCTACATTTTATCTTGTTTTCGCAAAATTTATGTATAGTTAAATGTTGGGGAATTAGTATATTGGAAATTGGGAAATTGGAAATTGGAAATTAGGAATTGGAAATTGAAAATTAGGAATTGGGAATTAGGAATTGGAAATTAATCAACCAATATACTAATTAACCAATAAACTAATTAGCCAATTAACCAATCATCCAATCAACCAATCAACCAATCAACCAATTATCCAATCAACCAATTATCCAATCAACCAATTATCCAATCAACCAATCAACCAACCCTATTCAGTTCCCAATATTTGTTCCTTTGGAATTTTATATAGTGCAACACGTTTAAATCTTCCGGCAATGGTAGTTTGTGTAAGAATTGCCACACCTTCGTCTGCTGTTTGAATTAAATCGGCAACCTTAACTGGATTTGAAGAACCCAAATAAGTTTTTTTAACCAATTCGCCCGTTGTTAAATCATAAAATAATAGAAGTACTTGATTATTTTGTGTATTTGATGCATATACAATCAGGTTTTGATTATCTATCGAGATTACTTTAATACGTGTATGCGCATTATCGGCAAGTTCGGCAACAGGCTCACCGCTTAAATCGCTTGCACTGATTATTGATGACAAGCTAAAATTTACCGTAGGTAAAACATAATGGCTGCTAAAAACAAAACGTGAGGCAGCAAAAGTTTCTCCTTGAATATTTACCGCTGCACTAATTCCTGCATCATATCGTTCACCAAAGATTAAACCTGTACGGTCTCCGCTATTCGCATCGACAAACAGTAAAGCCAAACTATAATTGTATAGAGCATTCACAAAATAAGCACTTCCGCTCCCCACAGCACCCGTAAAAAAAGGTAAAGTTTTTCCCGAACGTGTCATATGTGCAATTAACATGGCTTCGGCATCTTCTACAACCGAAAATTTAGTATCCCACTGTGTTGAAAATGTAGCCGAAAATTTAGTAAGCTGAGAACTACGCGAATTTCTATCATAATTCAACAATAAGAAACCCTTATCGGGAGTTTGTGAGGCAGCTAAGGGGTAAACAATATCATTAAAACTTTCTACCACAACAGCCGATTGATTGGCTTCATCCACTTTCA
>JAKIUH010000264.1 GCA_021647685.1 Bacteroidales bacterium | reverse complement strand
TTTTTTAACAATTTTGACCATAGCTACTGCTATTCTCAAACTTTTTTCCTTGTTCTACACAAAAATTACATCAACTTATACGACTTAACATACTTGACATAACACTTGCTTATGGATGCTAGTTCTTTTGTGCGATAATCAATTTCTTTAGAGTAATCAATTTGAGGATATTGTTTTATAAACTGTTTAATTTTATTTAAGAGATTAATTAAGAATTTTTTATGTTCTTTTGTTCCTTGATGTAAAATTTTATGATTTAAGGCTTTGCTAATTTTTTCAATTTGCCCGGCAATTTGTAAGGTTTTATCTTCGATAAAGGCATCGCAAAACTTTGCCCATATATAATTAATTGCCAAATTATTGGGATGTAAATAATCATCAGTATAAAAACGATAATCACGCAAATCATCCATCATAATTTCATAGGTAGGGAAATAAAAGCAGTTGTTTTGCTTTTTGATAATTTCTTGAATTGCCAAATGCAATGTTGATTTACTTAATTGATTATTTACCGCACCGTCTTTCCAATGTCTAACAGGGCTTAGTGTAAAAACAATTTTTAAATCATGATTAAACTTTTGCAAAGCGGAAATCATTTTCGTCCATGACTCTACTATTTCAGATACAGTTAGCAATTCTCTGTCAAACAGTTTAGACGGTTGTTTGTGACAGTTGGCTACAATTTCGTTCGTTTCTTTCAATCGGTAAAACCAAGCCGTTCCAAAAGTAATAAAGAGGACTTTAGTTTTACTTAAAAAATTATGTGCAGAATGTGTTTGAAGATTAATTTTTTCTAATATTTTTTCAGGTTCAGGTGATGAAAAGCTGCCATGATGTTGATAACTGAACCATTTGCCCGATGCAAAATTCAAATCTTTTTCGGTGAATTTTTTATTTTCAATGATTAACGTTAATGCATTTTTCACCGATACCGGATTATACAGTACACCAAAAGGATTAAGTAATACCGGAAATTTTAAATCATTCACTATTTTACCGATATTATCCGAAAAACAGGAACCGATAAAAAAAGTCTCTGTACGGTAATTGATTAAAAAAGATGATTTTTTAAGGAAAATTTCTGTACGAAATTGCGACATTATTAGTATTTTTATAAAAAATTCAGCAGCTAAGATACAAAAAATGCATGTTACCATAAAAATCAGTACGGATAAGCATAACGGATTATATGATATAACCGCACAAGTTGTTCAGCTTGTAGAAAAAAGCGGAATACAAAACGGTTTGGTTAATGTGTATGCACAAGGAGCTACTGCTGCAATTATGATTCAAGAAAACTGGGATCAGTCGGTGCAGAACGATGTAGTTAATTTACTTCGTAAATTAATTCCTGCAGGAGTTTGGCAACACGATTTGCAAGACGGAAATGGTGATGCACACCTGAAAGCCGGCTTAGTAGGTCCAAGTGAAACTATACCTTTAATAAACGGCAACCTGGCTTTATCTACATGGCAAAATATATTCTTTTGTGAGTTTGATGGGCCAAGACAACAAAGAAATATTGTAATAACAATTATTGAAAGTGCTTAAATTTTTCGGGTTTTAATTATTCTAAGAAAATATATTTTTCGGTAAAAATGAATTTTTATATAAAACCTGTAATTTTTTAAGGGGAATTTTTGTTAAATAATTGTTAAATTATGATTTCGGGTATTAAAAAACAGTGTTTTTAATAAAAAAAACACGAATTTTGTAGTATGGTAATAAAAATTCACTCTTCATATTAATTTCACCTATGAGTTACATTGAATTTGATAAAAGTCGATTGATTAACCTTGAATATTCCTTAAAAAGAGAATTTATTCGCTCGAACCGGGCAGGAGCTTATGCCTGTAGTACCATTATTAATTGTAATACCCGTAAATATCATGGTTTACTGATTTGTCCCATTGATAATTTGGATACTGAAAACCATGTATTGCTTTCGGCACTTGACGAAACAATAATTCAGCGTGATAAAGAGTTTCATTTGGCGGTTAGGCGCTATCCCGGCGGTGTTTTTCATCCCGGACATAAATATTTAAGAGATTTTAGTTCTGAGCCGATTCCTACATTAACCTACCGTGTAGGTGGAGTAATCCTTAAGAAAGAAATGCTCCTTGCCGAAGAATCTGCCTTGGTATTAATAAAATATACACTGATTGATGCGCATTCACCGACAAAAATCAGGCTGCATCCATTTTTAGCTTTCAGGCAAGTACATTGTTTAAGCAAAGCCAATATGGATGTAAATTTAAAATACGAAAATGCTGAAAATGGAATAAAAACGCGTATGTACAATGCTTACCCATATTTATACATGCAAATTTCCAAAAAAAACGAATATATTCATGCGCCTGATTGGTATTACAATATTGAGTATCTTGAAGAAGAAAAACGGGGCTATGAATTTTCGGAAGATTTGTTTGTTCCCGGATACTTTGAATTTTCAATAAAAAAAGGAGAAAGTGTGGTTTTTGCGGCATCTTTAAAAGAGCGAAAGCCCGTGACACTGAAACGCCGTTTCACGGCAGAAATAAAAAAACGTATTCCACGCAATAATTTTGAAAATTGTTTGATTAATTCAGCCCACCAATTTATCGTTCGCCGAAAGGGAAAAACCGAAATAATTGCCGGATTTCCTTGGTTTGGTACTTGGGGACGCGATACTTTTATCGCTCTACCGGGTTTAACGCTGGCTATTGGCGATACCAAAACCGCCAAAGATGTATTGGATACCATGACCGGACAATTGCACCGCGGTTTGTTTAAAAACATGGGCAGTCATGATAATGCCGATTTAAACTCTGTAGATGCCCCTTTGTGGTATTTTTGGGCAATTCAGCAGTATGTGCAAAAAACAAAAAATTACAAACTAGTGTGGAGAGACTACGGTAATGCACTAAAATCAATACTTGAAAATTACAAAAAAGGCACAAAATACAATATCAAACTGCACGATAACTACCTGATTTGGGCAGGACAAGAAGGCAAAGCCTTAACGTGGATGGATGCGGTGGTGAATAATGTACCGGTTACTCCGCGTATTGGCTATGATGTTGAAATTCAAGCCTTATGGTATAATGCTGTAATGTTTGCTTTAGAGTTGGCTGAAAAAAATAAAGATAAAGAATTTATTGAGCAATGGAAAGATATTCCTCCGAAAATAAAAAAATCCTTTCTTGAAACATTTTGGATTGAAAGCAAAAAACATTTATTTGATTATGTAGATGAGCAATTTGCTGATAAAGCAGTTCGTCCAAATCAAGTGTTTGCTGTTTCTTTGCCCTATTCCATGCTCAATATTGACCAAATGAAAGGAGTTGTGGACAGAGTTACATCTGAATTGCTTACCCCGAGAGGTTTGCGCAGCCTTTCGCCAAAAAATAAAAATTACAAAGGCATATACGAAGGCGACCAAGCCACCCGCGACAGCGCCTATCATCAAGGTACGGTTTGGCCCTGGCTTACAGGGCATTTTGCCGAAGCATATTTACGTGTTTATGAGAAATCGGGGCTGTATTTTATCGAAAAGCTGTACCGGGGTTTTGAAGAAGAAATGAATATTGCCGGTATTGGCAGTATCTCTGAAATTTATGACGGCAATCCGCCACACGAAGCACGCGGAGCAATTTCGCAGGCATGGAGTGTTGCCGAACTTCTACGTACAAAAACTTTAATTGATGAATATAAAAACGATGCGTAAATAAACAAGCGAAAGGATTTTGTCATTAAGACGGACAATAAAATTAGAATATCAAAATAACGCAACAATGAAAATATTAATGTTTGGGTGGGAATTTCCGCCGCATATTACGGGTGGTTTGGGAACTGCCTGTTACGGGCTAACCAAAGCCATGTCTTCTTTTCAAGATATGGATATTACTTTTGTAGTGCCAAAATCTTATGGTGATGAAGACACATCAGTAGCTGAAATTAAAAGTGCCGAAGCAGTGGAAGTGGATAAAGACATCATTACCGAAAAACAAAACCGAATTAAGGAACAAATTAATTATATCAATACTGCTAAGTTCTCTGTTCGTCAAGAATTTAAAAATATTCATGAAAAAATTAAATATATTGAAATTCAGTCTTTGATAAAACCCTATTTATCACCCGAAGAATTTGAAAAATATCTGAAAGAAGAAAAAAATACCGAACGTGAACTATATGTAAACAAAGAAGGTAAAATTGTTTATTATATCAATGGAAAAGAATACGAATTGGATTTACCTTCGGAGTATTATCATCAAAAAAACAAAACCTACTTCCGCTTTAGCGGAAAATACGGAAAAAGTTTGATGAATGAAGTTTCTAATTATGCCATTATTGCCGGCGAATTGGCAAAAAATGAAAATTTTGACATCATTCATGCTCATGACTGGCTTACCTATCTTGCCGGAGTTGCAGCAAAACAGGTTTCGGGTAAAAAATTAGTGATACATGTTCATGCTACAGAATTTGACCGTTCCGGCGAAAATGTAAATCAATTGGTGTATGATATTGAACGCTACGGCATGGAAAATGCCGATAAAATTATTGCCGTGAGTGAACTTACTCGCCAAATTGTGATTAATCGATACGGACAGTCGCCTGAGAAAGTTGTTGTAGTTCATAACGGTGTGGTACCCAAAGATGAAGAAGCATTAGCTTATAATAAGAATGTTCCTGAAAAAATAGTAACTTTTTTAGGAAGAATTACTTTTCAAAAAGGACCGGAATATTTTATCGAGGCAGCGGCAAAAGTACTTAAAAAAACGGATAAGGTGCGTTTTGTTATGGCCGGTAGTGGCGATATGTTGCGTAAAATGATTCGTCGTGCGGCAGCCTTGCGTATTACTGATAAATTTCATTTTACCGATTTTTTGAAAGGAAAAGATGTGGATCACCTGTTTTCCATTAGCGATGTTTATGTGATGCCTTCGGTATCGGAACCTTTTGGGATTTCTCCATTAGAAGCCATGCGTTCAAATGTTCCGGTGATTATTTCAAAACAATCAGGGGTTGCCGAAGTTTTGCATCACGCCATAAAAGTTGATTTTTGGGATATTGATGCCATTGCAGATGCTATTTACGGATTGGTAAAATACGAAGGTTTGGCAAAAATGTTCTCGACTATGGGAAAATCGGAAGTGGATACCCTTAAGTGGGAAAATGCCGGTAAAAAAGTTCAAGAAGTATATCTCGAAACACTCCAAAATTAACCAAAAAATTAAAAAATAAAATAATCATTTAGTATGAAACACATTTGCTTTTATTTTCAAGTACATCAACCGTTCAGATTAAAAAATTATCGTTTTTTTAATATCGGCGAAGACCATTATTATTATGATGATTATGCCAACCGCAGTATTATGCGAAAAGTTGCCGAAAAGAGTTATTTACCTACCAACCAATTAATGTTGGATTTAATCAATGCCCATGGCGGGAAATTTAAAATTGCTTATTCCTTGTCCGGAGTTTTTATTGACCAAATGGAAATGTATGCTCCTGATGTACTTGAAAGCTTTAAACGCTTGGCTGAAACAGGAAGCGTAGAGTTTTTATCCGAAACCTATTCGCATTCGCTGGCTGCACTTAAAAGTAAAGACGAATTTTACAAACAAATTGAGGCGCATAAAGAAAAAATTAAAAAACATTTTGGACAAGAACCAAAAGTTTTTCGTAATACTGAGCTAGTTTACAGTGATACTATTGGCGAAATGATAGCAGACCTTGGTTATAAAGCCATAATTACTGAAGGAGCCAAACATGTATTGGGTTGGAAAAGTCCTAATTACTTGTATTACAATGCACTAAATCCAAAATTGAAAGTGCTTTTAAAGAATTTTAAATTGAGTGATGATATTGCTTTCCGGTTTTCAAACAAAGCTTGGGAAGAATGGCCGCTTACTACCGAAAAATATATTGAATGGCTAAAGGCTGTGCCGCAAGAGGAAGAAGTGATTAATTTGTTTATGGATTATGAAACATTTGGCGAGCATCAATGGGCTGAAACGGGAATTTTTGATTTTATGCGCGCATTACCCGATGCGGTATTTAATCATTCCGATTTTGCTTTTGCTACACCCTCAGAGCTTGCCGACAGTCATCAGCCTGTAGCGCCTTATCATGTACCACATCCGATATCATGGGCAGACGAAGAACGCGACCTTACCGCATGGCTGGGTAATGAATTGCAAGACGAAGCGTTTGATAAATTATACGAGCTGGAAGAAATTATTAATAAAATTGACGATAAAGACCTGAAAAAAGATTGGTTGTATTTGCAAACCAGCGATCATTTTTATTATATGTGTACCAAATTTTTTGCCGATGGGGATGTACATATGTATTTTAATCCCTACGACACACCATATCAGGCGTTTATGACTTATATGAACGTTTTAAGTGATTTTATTTTAAGGTTAAAAGAGGTAACTACCATTGATTCAATCATTAGTGAAAAAGATATTACCGGATTAACAAAAAAGCAAATTGC
>JAKIUH010000263.1 GCA_021647685.1 Bacteroidales bacterium | reverse complement strand
GAGTTTGAGATACCCTTCATTAGGAATTCTGCCGGCAAAACGCCTTTCTAGTATTATCCTTTCAGTTGATTTTCTTTCAGCAAGAATTTTTTCTTTAATGAAATCTATCGTATCTTTAATTTCATCATGACAATTCATTAGTTGTTTTGTAAATTTTTCATTTTTACTAGTTTGTTTCACTAATAAAATAGATGATGTTAATTCCATTAAATTCGAGTATGAATCTAACAGTATTTCATAATCAATTTTACTATGTCTTTTTAATTTATAAGAATTAAGATCTTTTGTAATATCTACAAATATTTTTTTATTTTCTAATCCTTTTAGTGATTTCTTTATTTTAGATTCATTTTCAAATATAATATTGTTAATGAACCCAATATAATCATCAGAATTAGGATAATGTATTTTATTGTAAAATGTATCAGTATTTGAAATTCTATTTTTTTTGATAAATCCCAATGCAATTAATTTTTTTAATGAATTGTGGATATCTTTTCTTTTGTATCTTTTCCCTTTTTCATCTAAACAATTTTTCCAAATATCATCCTCATAATTACCCTCATCCATCATATTTTTTAATAATAGCGAGATTGAAATCGCTTTCACGATAGATTATTTGTTATGAACTATTTTATCGTTAGTGTTTTTTTTATATTTTGTCGGTTTTACCTCATCAGTTTTTATGATATCATCCATTTTTTTTGCAAATTCATTGTATATTTTTTCTAATTCTTTTAGAGGTATATCAACGCCCAACTGTTTCATAGTTTTATTCCACGATTCAATGTATTTTTCATCATCAAATCCTTTTCCAAGTATTTCAGCTAAGGAATTAACCCCCTCAGTTTTACCTAATGCGTATATTGCAATATCTTTGTTTGTTAGCATATTCTTATTCCACCATCGTTACATTAAAAAAATCTAAAGATTCTCACATGCAACTTTTAGGCACGTTCAATACTAGAATGGAAAATATGAAAAAAGTGATCATCACAAAAGGTCAAACTAAACGAATGATGTGTAATGTGTGTAAAAGGGAAAAAACTGCCAAATTAATTCATGTAAAAACAGGTTTTACAAAAAGAAGACATGGTCTCATCACAACAAGAGTTGATACGTTTACTTTACAATATAAAATGGACTCACATCAACGGGGAACTAAATCATGTTTAGGATCTGATAAAATTCAATCAAAAACACATGATGGTGTGATTGATTCTACCTTTTGAGATACCATACTTTGAAGAAATTATCAAGTATGATTAAACCATAATAGTATCTAATGGTTTAGAATATAAAAAAATAAAAAAAGAATATTTGAAAATAATCAAGTTTAAAATTAATCAAACGAAACTAGTCTAAATCTTCTACTTTTGGTGATTCTTTTGGTAACATTCTTTACAATATACTGGTCTGTCTGCTTTTGGTTCAAAAGGAACTTCAGTTTCTTTTTTGCAGTCAGAACAGGTACATTTGTACATTTTTCTGTCTTGTGACATGATTTACAAGAAGTTCTTCCATATAAGAACAAGTGTATTGGAGTCTTGAATCTAATCTCGATTTTTTTCATTACACTTTACCGTCTCATCTAGGGGCAAAGTAATGGTTCTATCTGAGCCTTTACAGTAATTTTTTCCTTTGAAATGCTTGTGGATTTTAACTTTGACCATCATGACACTATCTATCCCATAGTTTCCCTGATGATCTGTAATTTCTTGACTAACGATGTGACAGATTTTAGAAACATTACACCATTTACACATAATTTTCATTTTTTTATCATCTGTCATGAAGTTTCTTTGGAAATTTTGAACTTAAGCCTGTTGGAATCTAAATAAATGGGTCAAGTATTCGAGGAATATGAAGAAAGTTTTTGTTAATGGGTATGGATCAATTGGTAGTCGAATTACCTCATTTCTAAAAGATGATTCTGAAATTTCAGTAATTGGTGTTGGAAAATATTCCCCTGATGAAAAAGTCGATGTTGCAATTTCTAGGGGTTTGAATGTATATGTGCCTGAAAATAAACTTGATACCTTTTCTAATTTTAAAATTTCAGGTACTATAGAATCTGCACTTGATGACTGTGATTTAGTAATTGATGCATTATTTGGTTCCGGGTTGTCACGTAAAATAGAAGGCTTTTATGCTGAAATTATTACCCACATCAATAATTCAAAAGCCAAAATTGTTTCGATAGATATTCCTTCGGGTTTTTTTAGCGAAAATAATTCATCACATAGCATAGACACAGACGGCACTTATAAAAATGTTATTAAAGCAAATTATACACTAAGTTTAGAGTTGCCTTTTTTATCGTTCTTTTTTCCGGATGCAGAGCAACATGTTGGAAGTTGGGAATGTTTATCCATTGGCTTAAACAAAAAATATCTAAAGGAACTGCCCGGTAAAGATTATTTTATCACAAAAAAAATGATAAAGCGCATACTTAAAAAGCGCAATAAATTTGACCATAAAGGAACCTACGGACATGCTTTACTCATTGCAGGAAGCTATGGAAAAATGGGGGCGGCAATATTAGCTGCAAAAGCATGTTTGCGCACGGGAGTGGGTTTATTAACCACACATTTCCCTGTATCCGGCTACGAAATCATGCAAACTGCCGTTCCCGAAGCAATGGTGTGTATTGATGAGTCAGGAACTCGCTTTTGTAAATCTGATGAACAAAATTTATATCAAGCAATTGGTATCGGACCAGGTATTGGTCAAAAAAAAGCAACACTTAATTCATTAATCGGAATACTCAACAATGCACAAAAGCCTGTGGTACTGGATGCCGATGCTTTAAACCTGTTGGCAGCAAATCGTTTTTTATACGATTTAATTCCCGAAAATAGTATTTTAACTCCACACCCCGGCGAATTTAGGCGTTTGGCAGGCGAAACAACAAGCTATTTTGAACAATATCAAAAACAAATTGCTTTGGCAAAAGAACAAAAAGTAATCGTAGTATTAAAAGGAGCGTATAGCTCCATAGCTTTACCCGATGGGCGATGCTATTTTAATTCAACCGGAAACCCGGGTATGGGAACAGCCGGTAGTGGAGATGTACTTACAGGAATAATAACTTCCTTACTGGCACAAGGCTATTTGCCGGAACATGCTGCTGTATTTGGTGTGTATCTACATGGTTTAGCTGGTGATATTGCAGCAAAACAGAAAAGTATGCAAGCACTTATAGCCGGAGATATTATTGAAAATATAGGGGCTGCTTATAAAAAAACCGATAATTCGTAAAATCAAAAGCCTATTTTCTGCGAAATTGAGAAATATTTAACTTATCAATAGCATCAACCGGTAATTCGCAAGTATTATTTTTGCAAAGATAGATTTTTAAATTGTCTTCGGTAAAACGGTTCTGGCTTAATGGAATTTTACTTTTCGACTTTGCTAAAGCAAAAATACAATTGGGTAAATACATTTTTTGAAGTTCACGCAAAGCTTTAAGTGCTTTTGTTCCACTAACAACTATTTCATAAAATTCACCACTGTGCCACTCGTACAAACTTAACCAATTGGAGTGATACATCGGGTTTTTCAAAATTTTATCCTGTACTTTTCGCAACATTTTTTCCGAAAGTTCCAAATAATCGTTTTTTGCAAAATATTTAGCAAGTAAAAATAAATTTTTAGCCATTACCGAGTTCGATGAAGGAATTACATTATCGTCCAGTTCTTTTTTCCTGATAATAATATCATTTTGATAATCAGGAGTAAAGAAAAACAAATTCTTTTCTTCATCAAAAAAGTGTTTTAAAGTAAATTCTGTAAGATTTTGCGCCAGATTCAAATACTGTTCATCAAAACTAATTTGATAAAACTTAATCAAGGCTTCTATCAATAAAGCATAATCGTCTAAAAAAGCCGGAATATTTGATTTTTCGTTTTTGTAGTTTCTATATAAACGATATTCTTCATTCAATTGTATTTTAATTAAAAACTCAATACTCGATAAAGCTTTTTCATAAAACCGTTTTTCTCCAAAAGCGTAGAAAGCATCTATATAAGCAGAACACATTAAAGCGTTCCAAGCAGTAATACTTTTATCGTCCAAACCGGGAAGTTCGCGTTTTTTCCGTACCTCCAACAATTGTTTTTTTAAACGAGTGATTTTTTCAGGCTCATCAATTCCTTTGCTATATAAAATATTTTTTCCTTCAAAATTCCCTTCTTTTGTTATCCGGTAGTACTTTATAAAATAATCTGCATCCTCCTTTAAAACATCTTTTACTTCATCAAAACTCCAAACATAATAGCTGCCTTCATGTCCTTCGCTGTCTGCATCATACGAAGAATAAAAATTACCCTTTGCTCCAGAAAAATTATGCTCAACAAATGTAAGTGTTTCATATACAATTCGCTTATAACTCTCCTCCCCTGTTAATTTATAAGCTTCACAATATAAACTCACTAACTGAGCATTATCGTAAAGCATTTTTTCAAAGTGTGGTACTAACCAATATACATCCGTTGAATAACGTGCAAAGCCTCCTTCCAATTGGTCGTATAATCCGCCACTTGCCATTTTATTTAATGTAAGAATTACGAAATCAATTAATTCAGGATATTCTTTATTTTGAGCTATTTGTAGAAGCGTACGATAATTATTAGGCATCGGGAATTTGGGCGCTTGATTTAATCCTCCGTAGTTCCAATCAAAATACGATTTCCAATTATTAATACTCTGTTCCGTTAAATCAGGTAATAAGTTAGAACTGCCCAAACTGCTTTGTTCCATTTTTTCAATACCTTCACGAATTTGAGCCGCATTGTTCAAAACACTTTCCTTTTGTTGTTTATAGGTTTGAACCACATTTTTTAACAAGATCAACCATTGCTCAGGACGAAAATAAGTTCCCCCCCAAAAAGCTTCGCCGTTAGGCAATGCAAAGCAATTTAAGGGCCAACCGCCTCTACCCGTTAATAGCTGAACAGCAGTCATATATAAATCATCAATATCAGGACGTTCCTCCCTATCTACTTTTACACAAATAAAATGCATGTTCATATATTCTGCAATTTGCTCATTTTCAAAGCTCTCGTGTTCCATTACATGACACCAATGACAAGCAGAATATCCGATACTGATTAAAATCAGTTTATCTTCTTTTTGAGCTCTTTCGATTACTTTATCACTCCAAGCCACCCAATGAACAGGATTATGCGCATGTTGCAAAAGGTAAGGGCTGCTTTCACGGATAAGTTCATTCGTATATTTGTATTCCATATTCTTCTTTTTGTGGTAATATTACAACATTATTTTTATTTAGACAAAATAAAAATAAGAAGAACAACACAACACATTAAGGTAAAAGTATGGATTCATGCTATAGGTCAAATATTAACGAACAAGAAGAAATATTTACTCACAAAACATTCGGGCTAGCCGCTCCCATTCTTCATCAAGAGAAACATCAGGCATTTTAGTACCTGCGCGTGCATACCAATAATTAGCATTCCACAAATCGCCTTCTTTACGATGAAGATATGCGTGAATCAAGGCAAAATTAGAACCGGACAGCCACTGAATTAATTCATGCGCCTCGTCCCAACGATTATTTTTATCTAAACACAATGCTTTCAGCTCTTTAGAAAAAGAAAGCTCATGACAATCATTTTTTACAGAAGATATAAAATCAATAAAAGTCATAAACAAAGAATTAACTTTCTCTACTCATCAAATATTCATGCACCAGTTTTTCAGCTTTTTCATAATTCTGTGCAGAAACAAAAACCGATACTCCTTTGCTCGATTGAGGATCTATCCAACCGGCAGCAATACTACTCTGATGACGATTTTCAATAAACACACCAACTCCGTTATCTTCTAAATATGCTTTTATAAAGTTTGCATCAACCGATGAACCTGAAAATACTTCGTATATATCTTGCATTGTTTGTAATTTCAATATTTAATAATTATTTTTAGCAAAATTAATGATTTTTGAAATAAAACCGTTTAAAATCAACATTAAAATGGATGAAGCATTAAAATTAATCGAAGATAGTTTTCAAAAACGGATACTTGATAAAGAAACCAAAAAGAAACTTAAAAATATTCTCAATAATAATAAATTAAAAACGGAAGACTTGAACTTTTTAAGTAAAAAGTCATTTTATCTGTTTAAACAAGACGATGAGTCTAATATATTTTTAATTGACTGGTTAGAAGATATTCAAAACCTGATTAACCGCTACCGAATTATTGAGCCGAAAGAAACAAAAGTATGTTTTTCTCCAAAAAACGAATGTTCTGAAAAAATATGCAAGTTTATACAAAAAGCTGAACAATCTCTATTAATATGCGTTTTCACGATAAGTGATAATCAAATAACCAAAAGCATTTTAGATGCACACAAACGTGGAGTAATGATAAAGATAATTACCGACAACGATAAATCAACAGATAAAGGTTCGGATATCTATCAAATGTCTAAGCAAGGCATTCCTATCAAAATAGATATG
>JAKIUH010000262.1 GCA_021647685.1 Bacteroidales bacterium | reverse complement strand
ATTTTTGTGTAGAACAAGGCAAAAATTTTTAGCATAGCAGTAGTTATGGTCAAAATTTTTAACAAAGTTCTACGCAAAAAGAACGAAACTTGGTATGACTAAAACATGCTTGACATGACACTAGTACCCGGAATAGGACTCGAACCTACACGACCATAAGGTCACTACACCCTGAATGTAGCGCGTCTACCAATTTCGCCATCCGGGCAAAACTGCTGCGAAATTAAAAAAAATCTTTATATCCCACCAAAAGTTTTATCCTTTAATTTTTATATTTTTGCAGAATGACTATCAGTAATTAAATTATCAAATATGATTCTTTACAAAGTAAAAAACAGAATTGCACATATAACACTTAACCGCCCTGAAAAAAGAAATGCATTAAACGATAAAATGGTACATGAATTATCCGCTTCGCTTAAAAAAGCAGAAAATGATAAAAATGTAAAAATTATTATTTTAAATGCCATTGGCGAAACTTTTTGCGCAGGGGCAGATTTAGCCTATCTTAAAAAACTCAGTAATTTTACTTTTCAGGAAAACCTTAAAGACTCATCACAATTAAAAAATATGTTCCGGCAAATTTATACCATGCCCAAAGTGATTATTGCACAAGTTGAAGGTCATGCAATTGCAGGGGGTGCCGGTTTGGCAACCGTTTGCGATATTGTTTTCTCTGTTCCTGATGCAAAATTCGGCTTTACCGAAGTTAAAATTGGTTTTGTGCCGGCGATTGTAAGTATTTTTGCCCTGCGCAAATTTGGCGAAAGCAAAACAAAAGAACTGCTCCTAAGTGGTAATTTGATTAACGCAACTACGGCAAAAGAAATAGGACTGGTAAACTTTATTTCTGATAAAAAAACAATCCGGAACGATGTATTAAAATTTGCAGAAGATTTAGTCCAAAAAAACTCGGAAAATTCATTAGCACTTACAAAAAAACTCATCAACCAAATTCAAAACAAAAGCTTGGATGAAGCATTAAATTTTGCAGCGGAACTAAATGCAAAAGCCCGTGAAAGTGATGATTGTAAAAAGGGTATTTCTGCATTTTTAAATAAAGAAAAAATAATGTGGTAATGTTTTTTTTGGAAAAAGAAGAAGACTTTTGCCAAACATACACAGAAAATACTTATTTTAGCCCCATTATTAATTTAATAATCGACAATGTACATCAAAATCATTTTAAAATATTTCACTGTTTTAATATGGGTATTTGTTGTACTGTTTGCTTTACAATCATGCAATTCCGAAATATCCGGAAAAAAAATAAAACAAGGAAAAATTGAATATAAAATCACCTATCTTGATGATGTTCGCCAAAAACCCTTAATTGCACTTTTACCCCATAAAATGATTACCGTTTTTAAAAACAGTTCTACATACAGTGTGGTAGAAGGTTTTTTATTTAAGCTGGTTTATATTACTGATCATGCTAACGGACAAAACATTACACTTTTTCAGGTTTTAGATAAAAAATACTTGTATTATGCAGATACCGCCCAAACACCTTTTGGATATCAGGTTGATAAAGATTTGGAAATAATTACCACAAACAAAGAAAAAACAATAGCCGGCTATAAATGTAAACATGCTTATGCCGTTTTTCCCGGACAAAAAGATACCCTGGAAATATATTACACCGATGAATTGGGCATAAAAGATCCCAATTGTAATAATCCGTACAAAAAAATAAAAGGCGTATTAATGGAATTCACTGTGAATATGCTGGACATTAACATGAATTTTAAAGCAGAAAAAGTTAAAAAGAAAAAGGTGGATTCTAAACTTTTTAAAGCTCCCGAAGGCTTTAAACAAATAAGCAAACAAGAAATGGAAGATATTGTTGACCAATATAACAGTATCCCAACTGAAAAATAAAACAGTCATTCAATCATGGCTTATCCTATATAATTGCAATAGCTAAAATCAAACATTCAAATGTCTTTACAGTCAATTAAAAACTAAATTCCACATTTCCCAATTTCTAATTTCAGAACAACTGACCTGTAAGGAATTAAGATGAGCCCCAAAAATAAATTTTACGAAGTAAAAATCTGCGTAAATCCGATTAATCTGTGGATAAAAAAGATTTATATCCCGCACCTTTGTAATTAATAATCATCTGGCTTTGCCCAATGCTGTTCTATCCTGCACCTTTGGTGCAAAAGAGGGTTCATTCTTAAATCCAATCTGATATACCATTATATGCTGATTATTAATGCTATAAAAGCACATGAGTCAGTTGTTCTGAATTTCTAATTTCCCAATTTCCTAATTTCCAATTCCTAATTTCCAATTCCCAATTTCTAATTTCCTAATTCCTAATTCCCAATTCCCAGTTTCCAATTTCTAATTTCCAATTCCCAGTTTCCAATTTCCTTCATACACAATTTATTACAATATAATCACAATCTATCTAAATAAATTTAACATTTTTGCAAGTTTTTATTACTTTTGTCGATAAGTTAACCCAAATCTTGAATAAAAAAGCAGTATTATTCATGGCAGTAAAAAAAACAAATACATCAAAAAAAGCAACAACAAGGAAAAGAAAAGCAAGCCCTAAAAAAAAGCAAGCTGAATCTTTTGTCCATAAAGCAAAAACAACCTATAACGATGGACGAACAAAACTATTATTGGCAAGTTTGTCTTTATTTTTTGCTTTTATGATGTTTCTGGCATTTACCTCTTTTCTTATTAGCTGGGAAAATGATCAAAGTTTGCTTGATGCAAAAGACTATTTGTCAAATCCCAATATTATTGCAAACAATTTTGCCGGAAAAATGGGCGCAGCCATAGCTCATTTATTTATTTTTAAATGGTTTGGTATTGCATCATATTCTCTTATTGTGGTTTTAACCGTTTTAGGACTGTATTTTTTCAATTTTCGTACAATTCCATTGGGAAAAACTATAAAATATTCAATCATTGGAACACTTTGGACATCAATAACTCTTTCATTTATATTTGGCACAAACAATCTAATACTTGGCGGAGCACACGGTTATTATATTAGCAGTCTTTTGGTTTCCTTTCTCGGAACAGCCGGTACTGCCTTTTTATTATTTTTAGTCCTGGCAGCCTTTATTCTATTTACTTTCGATAATTCATATATTTGGCTTACCGGTTTATTTGGCATGGATACAAATAAAGAACAAGAAGTTTTAAAAACAGCCAATGTGAAAGAATCAGGTATTGATTTTTCTGACGACCCGCCCGAAGAACTATCCTTAGGTACAAATATTAATTTAGATACCAACGAATTAATTGAAACTGTGGATAGAAAACATATGCTTTTACATGACGACGGCAGACTTGAAGACAAAGAAGATTTAGGTTTTGAAGTGGAGAATACTGTAAAAACTGAAAATAAGAAAACTGACAATAACGACGAATTGGTATTAAATGTTGAAAAAAACGAAGATATTCAAGCAGACGAAATAGAGCAAGAACCTTACGATCCAACCAAGGAATTATCTAATTATAAATTTCCACCCATTGATTTATTAGATGATTACAGTGCCGAAGATTCCATTGTTACTCAAGAAGAATTATTATTAAACAAAAATAAAATTGTTGAAACGCTCAGAAACTACAAAATTGAAATTACTAAAATAAAAGCAACCATTGGTCCTACAATAACACTCTATGAAATTGTCCCTGCCCCGGGTGTGCGTATCTCTAAAATTAAAAACCTCGAAGACGACATTGCATTAAGCCTTGCAGCATTAGGCATCCGTATTATTGCACCCATGCCGGGTCGTGGAACGATAGGTATTGAAGTTCCCAACATGAAGCCTAAGATTGTTTCAATGCGTAATGTAATTTCATCGCTTAAGTTTCAGGAAAGCAAATATGAACTGCCCATTGTTTTAGGAAAAACCATTTCTAACGAATCCTTTGTAGTAGATTTAACCAAAATGCCTCACCTTTTGGTTGCAGGTGCTACCGGACAAGGTAAATCAGTAGGGCTCAATGCAATTATTACTTCTTTATTATACAAAAAACATCCTGCCGAAGTTAAATTTATTTTTGTTGACCCCAAAAAAGTAGAGCTAACACTCTATGAGCAGATTGAAAAGCACTTCTTGGCAAAATTGCCCGACATGGAAGATGCAATTATCACCGATAATCAGCAAGTTATAAATACACTCAACTCTTTAAGTGTTGAAATGGATAATCGCTATAATTTGCTTAAGGCAGCTTCTGTTCGGAACATCAAAGAATACAACAATAAATTTATTAACCGTAGGTTAAATCCGCAAAAAGGACATCGTTTTTTACCTTATTTGATTTTAGTTATTGATGAATTTGCCGATTTAATCATGACAGCCGGTAAAGAAGTAGAAATGCCAATAGCCCGCTTAGCACAACTTGCTCGAGCAGTTGGCATTCACTTAATTATTGCAACACAACGCCCATCAACAAACATCATAACAGGAACAATTAAGGCAAATTTCCCTGCACGAATTGCATTTAAAGTAGCATCAATGATTGATTCACGCACCATTTTAGACAGTCCCGGAGCCAATCAATTAATAGGACGCGGTGATATGCTCATCTCCGAAGGGAGCGACCTTACACGCCTGCAATGTGCCTTTATCGATACACACGAAGTAGAGCGAATTACTAACTTTATCAATCAGCAACAATCATTTGGCTCGGCACTCATCTTGCCCGATTACGAAACCGGCGAAGACTCCGGTCCCGGAAGCGTGGACTTATCCAAAAAAGACGAACTTTTTGAAGATGCAGCACGCATTGTTGTACTCCATCAGCAAGGCTCTACATCACTGATACAGCGTAAGTTATCCATAGGATATAATCGTGCCGGACGAATTATTGACCAATTAGAAGCAGCCGGAGTAGTGGGCCCTTTTGAAGGCAGTAAAGCACGCCAAGTTTTAATACCCGATGAGTACGCTCTTGAACAATTCCTGAAAAACTTTTAACTTTAATTAACACAATATTTTTAATCCATGCACAGTTTTTGTACTATTGCACCCGTTAATTTTTGTATAAATTAGAAATCAAAAAAATGAAAAAATTACTATTAACATTTATGGCATTAGCAATTGTTTTATCGGCTTTTGCTCAAAAAGATGAAGAAGCACGTAAGATTTTAGAGAAAGTAAGTTCTACAACAAAATCATACAGCACGATACGTATTAAATTCAAATACATTATGGATAACCGTATTGAAAAAATGAAAGATACAACCAAAGGAGTTATCTACTTGAAAGGCGATAAGTTTAAGCTGTTTTTCAAAGGAAACGAAATTTTTTCTGACGGAACCACAGTTTGGACACACATGCTCGATGCCGATGAAATAACCATCACCGATGTAGATAAAGATGATGATGAATCATTAAATCCCGCAAATATCTTAACAATCTACGAAAAAGGTTTTAAATATCGTTTTATGGGCGAAATTAAAGACCACGGAAAAATGTATTATCAAATTGATTTATATCCGGAGCATCCAAAAGAAAAATCATATTCAATTGTAAAACTGAAAATAGATAAAACCAACTATCATTTAAGTTCTGTTAAAATGGTAGGAAAAGACGGTATTGACTACATTTTGGATTTAGTAGAATTCAAACCCAATGTAAAAGTAGTCGATAGCATGTTTACTTTCGACCCTTCAAAATATCCTTCGGATATTGAAATTAATGATATGCGAGATTAACTTTATTTGGGCGGCTACGGGCTTTCCGCTCATAGTCCTCAAAGCCGCACAGGCAAAACATCGGCAAAAAAGTAGCTCTGTGTCCGCCGCTCTTTTTTGCCGTGTTTTGCATCTGCCCGGCTTTTGCGGGCTATCCGCTTCAATCCCTGCCGCAAAAAAACGTCCGTACCACAGCTCTCCAGAGCTGTAACATAAAAAATACACTCATTATATTAAACACAAAATCATAATTTCCCTCAGCATAAATACAGCACCCAGCAACCGGCAAATCTAAAAACCACTTAAATCCATTGTAACGGTAGGTATTAATAGTAAAAATGCGATTAGAATAAGGTACATCAAAAACGGAAACATCCATTTAAACCACTTCTCATACGGAATGCGTGCCACGCTTAACACTCCCATTAATACACCCGATGTTGGTGTAATCATATTGGTAAAGCCGTCCCCAAACTGAAAAGCCATTACTGCAGCCTGACGCGGAATGCCCATTAAATCAGACAAAGGAGCCATAATGGGCATAGTTAAAGCAGCTTGTCCCGAACCCGATGGAATAAAAAGATTTAAAAGAGTCTGAAAAACATACATAAACGATATAGAAGCTATTTTTCCCATACTTTTAAATGAGTTCGAAGCAGTATATAATAGAGTGTCAATAATTTTTCCATCATTCAAAATTTCAATAATTCCTCCGGCTAAACCTACAATCAAAGCCGCCGAAGCAATATCCTTTGCGCCTTCTAAAAAATATGCTACGATTGTATTAGCATTATAGCCCATAGCAATACCCGAAAATATTCCCAAAGCCATAAATAAAGAAGCAA
>JAKIUH010000261.1 GCA_021647685.1 Bacteroidales bacterium | reverse complement strand
ATTTAATGTACTGTGAAGCTGTTTTGGCTGGCGGCAGTTCAACATCTGACGGAACAGCATTGTCATACATAAATATGATTAGAAGCAGAGCAGGTTTGCCTGACTTAACCCAAATCACGCCTGATAACCTATTATTAGAGCGTAGGTCTGAATTTGCTTTTGAAAATCAACGTTTTTTTGATTTACTTAGATTTGGAAAAGCAGAAGCAATTTTAGAAGCTTATTCAAAAACACCTGAAGCAAGTTTTGAATTTAAGAAAACTGCGCTTTTACTTCCCATTCCACAAAGGGAGCTAAATACTTATTCTGATATGACTCAAAACCCGGGCTATTAAGAATAATGCGTTAGAGTTGTGAATAGAGAATTGAGGATTGTTGTGTTTCCTCAATTCTCTAACAATAATCTTCCTTGGATTTAACTGTGTTAGCAGCTATTTTTTATTGCATAATTTTGGTAAGGTTGTAAGAAAAATACTTTGATAGTTTTTCTATTCATTATATGATATATTTATAATTAGTCTGTTCCATTTATGATATTAAAGTATAAAATATTAATTTTATTATTGATTTTATTGGAGATTAATATCTTTTCTCAAATAAACTCCGATCATCCCAATTTGTTTTTGACCCCTCAAAGTGTAAAGTATATTAGAGAAAATTTAGGTAAATATCCCATTTTTGACAATTCATTAGAAAAAATGAAGTGTGAAATAGACACTTTGATTACAAAAGAAATTGATGTTCCTGTCCCTAAAGATCCGGCTGGCGGGTATACCCATTACAGACATAAACGAAATTATAAGATAATGTTTCAAGCAGGTATAATGTGGCAAATAACCGGGAAAAAAGAATACGCGAATTTTGTAAAAAAGATTTTATTGAAATATGCCTATTTATATCCTCATTTAGATTTACATCCGGTAAAAAAATCTTATGCCAGGGGTAAATTATTTTGGCAATTGTTAAATGAATCTGTTTGGCTCGTATATACCAGTATCGCTTATGATTGCATTTATAATTATTTAACTGGCGAAGAGAGAACGGAAATTGAAAAACAACTGTTAATACCTTATGCTAAATTCTTATCTTATGAAAATTCTAAGGTTTTTAATAGAATTCATAACCATGGCGTTTGGGCTGTGGCTGCAGTTGGTATGAGCGGCTTCGTTACCCAAAATAAACAATTGATTAATGCTGCTTTGTATGGAATAATGAGTCAAAAAGGCAAAGCAGGTTTTTTTACTCAAATGGATAGCTTGTTCTCGCCTCAGGGATACTATACAGAAGGTCCTTACTATCAGAGATATGCTATGACACCATTCTTGTTTTTTGCACAAGCTATAGACCATATTCTACCTAAATTAAATATTTTTGCTTATCGAGATAGTATCTTGCTAAAAGCTGTTGAAACTACTTTGCAATTGACAAATCTCAAAGGTCAATTTTTTCCTTTTAATGATGCAGTGAAAGAGATGAGTTACTTGGCTCAACCCTTAATTCTTGCTGTTGATATTGCTTATGATCGGAATCAATCAAAAAAAAGTTTATTAAGTATTGCTAAATTACAAAACAAAGTTATTATTTCCGGTGCTGGACTAAATGTTGCAAAAGATATTTATTTTCATGAAGCTAAACCTTTCAAAAAGGTATCATTACAGATTAATGATGGTGCTCATGGTCAAAAAGGTGCTATTGGTATACTTAGAGCTTCTTCTAATGGTAATAATATAACATTATTGATGAAATATGCTTCGCAAGGATTAGGACATGGACATTTCGATAGGTTAGCATTAATGATGTATAATAATGGTAATGAGGTGTTTTTAGATTATGGTGCCGTTCGCTATGTAAATATTTTATACAAAGAAGGTGGTAGATATTTAAAAGAAAACAAAACTTGGGCAAAACAAACTATTGCGCATAATACAATAACTTTAGACAGCGTATCTGATTTTAAGGGTAATTACAAAATTGCCAATAAGTTTTCTGCTGAGGCTTATTTTTTTGATAGCTCAAATGATAATATTCAGTTAATGAGTGCCAAAGATACAAATGCTTATTCAGGTACCATTTTACATCGAACTATTGTATCTATAAATGATTCAAAAATATTCCAAAATCCTGTAATTATTGATATTTACAGGCTAAAATCAACTAAAAAGCATACCATTGATTTGGCTTGGTATTATAAAGGGCAATTTATGAAAACCAATATTCATTATGTGCCTTACACTCGTAGCAAATCAGTATTAGGAACTAAAAACGGATATCAACATCTTTGGGTAAATGCCAAAGGTCGCGTTAATGATTCTATTTTTCATTTCATTTTTATGAACCAACATAAATTTTATTCTCTTACATCAAATTCTAATGATGAAGTATATTTTGTTCAAATTGGTGCCAATGACCCTCACTTTAATTTACGAAATGAAAATGGACTCATTTTACGTGAAAGAAATAAAGATAATTATACATTTGTTAATGTCATTGAAGTTTTTGGAACTCATAATCCAATTTCAGAAGTTACCAAAAACTTAAATAATAGTATTATAAAAACAGAACTTATTTATAACGATAAAGCATACACAGTTGTAAAAATCACAAAACAAGACCACACAAACTTAAATTTGGCCTTATCAAATAATAACAATGATAAAAATGCTTTACACAAAATAAATATTGCCGGCAAAACAATCAGGTGGCATGGAGTATATTATATATTTACGAATTTATAACAAATAGATTGATTATGAAAAAAAAATCAAACAATATCTTTTTTCTAAGTAGCAGTATTGAATGGGAAAACCTTGGTGGTGGAGTTTCAAGACAAATAATGGGCTACGATAATAATATTATGATGGTAAAAGTTAAATTTGAAAAGGGTGCAATTGGTTCCCCTCATAAGCATATTCATTCGCAAACAACTTATGTTGCTAAAGGTAAGTTTGAATTTACAGTAGCTAATCAAAAACAAGTGCTAAATCAAGGAGACTCAATATACTTTGAACCTGATATCTTGCATTCGGCTATATGTTTGGAAGCAGGGATTTTAATTGATGTTTTTAGTCCTTTGCGCGAAGATTTTTTAGATGGAAGTGAAGTATCTTATTTTGGAAATAAAGTTTAGTGGTTATGAAAATTAAAGGACTTAGGTGGTGGATAATAGGATTGATTGGAATAGCTACAATTATTAATTATTTAGATCGTAGCACATTGGCTATTATGTGGCCTAGTATATCCAATGATTTAGGTATGACTAAAAATGATTACGCCGTTATTCTAAATGTTTTTATGGTAGCATATGCAGTTGGTCAATCTGTATCAGGAAGATTATTTGATAAAGTTGGTACAAGAATAGGTTATGTTATTGCTATATTAACTTGGGGAATATCTTCATTTTTGCATTCGTTTGCTAGAAGTATTCTATCTTTTAGTTTTTTAAGAGTTACTTTAGGCTTAGGAGAAGCCGGTAACTGGCCTGGTGCAGTTAAAAGTAATGCGGAATGGTTTCCTGTAAAAGAAAGAGCTGTGGCGCAAGGAATGTTTAATGCCGGTGCTTCAATAGGCTCGGTTATAGCACCACCCTTAATTGCAACTTTATGGGCTGCTTTTGGTTGGCAAGTTACTTTTATTATTGTTGGTTCTTTTGGCATTCTTTGGATTATTCCTTGGCTGATTATTAACAAAAAACTTCCAGAGAAACATCCTTGGATAACGCAAAGTGAATTGAAGTATATAAAAAATGATTCTGACAAAAATATTTCTAAAGTAAATAATGAGCCTGAAAAGGTGCTTAGTATTAAACAAATTTTATCTTATAGAGAGGCTTGGTCTGTTTTAGTTTCTCGATTTTTCTTAGAGCCAATTTGGTGGCTTTTTGTAGGGTGGATGCCATTATATTTAGCCGATAAATATGGATTTAACGTAAAACAAATTGGTTATTTTGCATGGGTTCCCTATGTTGGGGCTGCTATTGGGAGTATCGCAGGAGGAATGTATGCAGGTAAGTTAATCAAAAATGGGAAGTCTGTTAATAAAGCACGAAAAACTGCTATATTAATAGGTGGAATTGTTATGTTTTTAGGTTTAATTGCTACTATTTTATGGGCTAATTCACCATTAAAGTTTGTTATAATAGTTGCTTTTGTTCTTTTTGGCTTTCAATTTTCAATTGGAAATATCCAAACATTACCCAGCGACTTGTTTGTTGGAAAATCTGTTGGCTCACTTGCCGGATTTGGTGGAACTGTTGGAGTATTCTCGGTTATAATTATGAATTTCCTTATCCCTATTGTTTCAGAAATATCTTATACACCGGTTTTTATTATGATTGCTGTTTTTGTTCCTATGGGAGTTGCAGCAGTATTTCTATTAGCTAAAGAAATAAAAATTCTACAAAAAAATTAATTACAAATTAAAATTTTAAACTTATGAACTTAGAAAATAAAGTTGCAATTGTTACTGTCGGAGCCAGATATATTGGACGGTCGGTTTCTTTAAAATTAGCTCGTGAAGGAGTCAAGGTTGTTATTAACTATTTTGATAATTTGGGTGATGCAGAAGAAACACTCAAAATAATTCATGATAATGGAGGAGCAGCTATAATTGTCCAAGGAGATATGACAAAAGAAGAAGATGTTAAAAGGCTTGTTGACTCAGCAATAAGTGAATATGGAAATAAAATTGACTTATTAGTTAACGTTGCTGGAGGGCTTGTGGCTCGTAAAACATTAGATGAAATGGATAGTGATTTTTGGGATTTTTTGATGACACTCAATCTTAAGACTGTATTTATGGTTACTAAAGCAGTAGCAGAGCATATGCAAAGCGGAGCGTCAATTGTAAATTTTGCTTCTCAAGCAGGGCGTGATGGTGGAGGACCCGGAGCTTCCGCTTATGCTACAGCTAAAGGTGCAGTAATGACATTTACACGTGCAATGGCTAAAGAACTGGGTCCTAAAAATATTAGAGTTAATGCTGTAAACCCGGGAATGATTGCAACTACTTTTCATGACACATTTACAAAAAATGAAGTTCGGGCTAAAGTTGCTGCAGGTACTCCTTTGCGAAGAGAAGGAAGAGCAGATGAAGTTGCTGATTTGGTTGCTTATCTTTTATCCGATGAAGCTTCTTTTATTACAGGAGCAAATGTTGACATTAATGGTGGATTACTTTTCTCATAGACACTATATCTCAATTTAAAACAATATTTAGGGTGCGAAAGTATTGTTACTGTGCACTCTAAATATTAATAATCAAATAAAAATATGGCTAAAAGAGTAATTACATTTGGGGAAATTATGTTGCGTTTGGTAACGCCCGGAAATTTAAGGTTTCACCAAGCTTCTGAATTTGAAGTAAGTTATGGTGGAGGCGAATCTAATGTTGCTGTTTCACTGTCAAATTATGGAATTGATGTTGATTTTATTACCCGCTTACCGGAAAATGATTTAGGAGATGCTGTTGTAAAAACTTTAAGAAAATATAACGTTGGTACTGATAAAATTATTTTTGGTGGAGAACGTTTAGGCATTTATTTTCTTGAAACAGGTGCTGTATCAAGAGCTTCAAAAGTGATTTATGATAGAATGCATTCATCTATTTCTGAAATAGAAACAGGAATGATTGATTGGGATAATGTTTTTGAAGATGCAAGTTGGTTTCATTGGACAGGTATAACTCCGGCTATATCGCAAACTGCTGCAAATGTGCTTAATGAAGCTATTCTCATTGCTAATAAAAAAGGAATTACTGTATCAACCGATTTGAATTATAGAAAAAATTTGTGGAAATATGGTAAAACCGCTAATGAAGTAATGCCGGATTTAGTTGCAGGATGTGATATTATTCTTGGAAATGAAGAAGATGCTGAGAAAGTTTTAGGAATAAAACTCGAAGGTGTAGATATTACCGGCGGACATGTTGAAGGTGCTGCATACGAATCTGTTTCCAGACAAATTATGGATAAGTTCCCAAAAGTAAAAAAAGTTGTAACTACTTTAAGAGGTTCTATTTCTGCTTCCCATAATACCTGGTCAGGCGTGTTGTATGATGGAAATAAACTTTACACTTCCCCAACTTATCAGATAACTCATATTGTTGATAGAGTTGGCGGAGGAGATTCTTTTATGGGAGGGTTAATCTATGGGCTTTTAACTTATAAGGATGATCAAAAAGCATTAAATTTTGCTGTGGCTGCATCTTGTTTGAAACATACCATCAAAGGGGATTTTAATTTAGTAACAGTGGACGAAGTTGAAAAGTTGATGGCTGGAGATGCCTCAGGTAGAGTTTCTCGCTAATAATCAAAGAGCATAATGTAGTTTTGTTTTATATAAACCTTAACCCTTTTAAAAAATGAAAAGAGAAAATAAATATTTTGGTAAAAGCATTGTTTTTCTTATGCTTTTAGCAGTTATGATTACAAGCTGCGAAAGTGATGAGTTTAATGACTATTTGAAAATCACAACTTCACATGAAGTTAATCCAAATTTTAAATCCGGTTCTGTGAATATTTTGAATCCCGGTTT
>JAKIUH010000260.1 GCA_021647685.1 Bacteroidales bacterium | reverse complement strand
GTTATTTTTGTGTAGAACAAGGCAAAAATTTTTAGCATAGCAGTAGTTATGGTCAAAATTTTTAACATAGTTCTACGCAAAAAGAACGAAACTTGGTATGACTAAAACATGCTTGACTTGACACTAGATAGTATCTTATAACACAGGTTTTTTCTGTTTATGAAATATCCATGTTTCATAACTTAATTAAAAATAATCTCATGAAATTTTAATTCTCAAATTAGTGAACTCTATGAACTATTCCTCCACTATTATCGGCTTTTGAACCGGTTACGGATGATAAACAGTTTATTTGACGCCTTAATCGTAAAACTGCCAAAAAAGCAAAAATCAAAGCTTCTTTATAATCAATAATTTCTTTTGCAGGAATAATCACAGATGCTTTACTTTTATCTTTAATCAATTCCATTAAAAATTCGTTATGCGTACCCCCGCCGGTAAATAAAACCGATGTCTCTTTATTCTCTTTTGTTTCTTGTACATTGTGATTGATACTATTGGCTATTTGCTGTGCAGCATGTTCGTAAAATGTACGCATTTTGTCTTCAACAGGTATTTGATATTTATTAAGCAGAGGTTTAACAATGTCGTCAATCCATTCTTTCCCTAATGATTTAGGAGCTTTTTGTTTGTAAAAGCTTAAACTATTCAGTTCGCTTAATAATGTATTATTGATACTGCCTTTTTTCCCAAGTTCCCCGTTTTTATCATATTCCAAACCTTTGGTTTGTGCAAGTTCGTTTAATACAATATTTGTGGGACAAATATCGTAAGCAATTTGTTTGTTGTTTTCATCAATAAAAGAAATATTTGCAAAACCGCCAAGATTGATGCAAAAGTCGTATTTTCTAAATAAAAAATAATCACCAATAGGAACCAATGGCGCTCCTTGACCATTCAGGGCTATATCCAGAGTGCGAAAATCAGAAACGGTATTAATTCCGGTTATTGCGGCAATCATGGCACCATCGCCCAACTGAAAATTTATTTGTTGTTCAGGCAAGTGAAATACCGTGTGTCCGTGCGAGCCGATTAAATCGGTTCGTTGAATTACGCCGGTTAAAAAACGGTTTACGCTGGTGCCTATAAATTTTCCAAATTCTTTGTGCAGTTTTATCAGCTCAAAACCGTTTAACTTATCGGCATTTTGTAAGCGGGTTTTCCAATCTTCATCATAATCATAAGTTTTGGCTTTCAGGATTTTAAACTTCCATTCATCATTGTTTACTTTAAAATGACAAAGTGCTATATCAAGCCCGTCTAACGAAGTGCCTGACATGATTCCGACTACGGTGTATTCTTGCATATTATAATTTTAATGATTGCTCAATTTAGTACAAAGGTATCATTCCTTATGAAACTGTAAACAAAAATTTATGAAAAATTGAAAGCCTATAGCTACTCATCTTTTTGTTTCTTTTTTTCTTTTTCTTCGCGTCTTAAATCCGCTTTTAGGTCTTTATTAATTTCTTTGCGATTTTTACGTTTTTCTTTTCTACTGATTTTCTTTTCTTTTTTTGCAAAAATCCGTTTATTTTTTTCGTATATTTTTTCCCATTTAAGACGCTCTTTTAATTCTTTTGATTTAAAACCCATGGTTGTTTTTATACCGCTTAAAGCCGTTATTGCCCAATAATGAAAAACTGAGTGATAAATATCGCGCTCATAATATATTCTTGCCGGCTTAATTCTTCCACCTTTATGTTTTGGGTTATCATTTTTAACAATAGAGTTTGCCAGCATCGACACAAAACCTCGCTTATTTATAATCAAGGAGTCTGTTTTTTTCTTATTATGAATATCAAATTTTAAGTTATGATATACAAATTTCATATCCCCTACTGCATAATCATCGTTTGCACTTATATTAAATTTTAAACTATCAATTATACCATCGCGAATAGATACAAAATATAAATTTTCCAATAGCGGATTAAACACATCCATTTTCATGCGTGAAAGTTTGCCTCCGTAATAATATTCTCCGGTTTCTGAGTTTAAGGGAAAACGAAAGGAGGCAGTTAAGGTGCCTTCGTCCATAAACTTAGCGTGAGCAATCATTTTAGATACTAATCCGCTATTTATAAGTTTTTTATCATTGGTGATGTTTGTAATACTGCCATTAATATCGGTAATGTCTAAATAGCCGCTATGGGTTGAGTTTTCACCCAAAAGTTCTACTCCTACATAAAAATTCCGAACATTTATGGTGTCAATTTTTATGTAGGTTTTCATTTTTATCATGTCTTTAAACGGCAAAGCCGATTTTATGCTTGAGTCTAAAGGAAAGTGTTTATTTTTAAAAGAATGGAGTTTTAAATCAATGAAATCAATACTTTGAGCTATTATTTTTTTATCGCTTATAAATGATTTAAAATCAGTCCTGTGTATATTAATTTCAGGAGCATTTATATACAATAGTTTTATTTCTGTTTTTGCACTTTTTGCTAATGTTTCACGCGATAATACAGGATTTATAACCACTCTTTTTGCATACATCTCTTGTTGTCCGGTTGAAAATCCCATTTCGCCAATATCAACATTATAAAAACCTTTGTCAATTGTTGTGGAATAATTTTTTATTAAAAACGAAATATCCGAAGTATTGAAAAATTTGTTTTTGTCGTTTGGATGCAATGAATCGATAAATAGCTTACTAACTGAGCCATAGATGTTTGAATAATTTGTTACGGGTTGGTTAATGTTGCCCTTGTTTTTTATTTTTAGTGCTGCATTTTCAATATCTATGTTTGTTAAATCTATTTTTTTAAAAGTTTTTTTTATTTTTTCATAAAGATTAATTTCAAAAGGATTAATATCTTTCTTTTTTGCTTTATTGATGATTACAAAATAAGGCTCAATAATTTGCAAACTATCTGCCACCAATTGATGCAATAATAAATCAGCATATGAAAAATTCTTCATTTGCACGGCAGGGATAAAAACAGATTCGAATAAATTTTCTATGCTGTCGGTTTTGTCTGTATAGTATAACAGGTTATCAAGGAGAATAAGTTTTTTTGCCGAGTTTAGATAAAAATGATTAAAATCAAAATTCAATTTTTTATCAGGGTTTTGGTATTTGAAATTTTTTAGATGTACAATAGTTGCAACATTTTTTAATTGATTGATAGGTTCTTTTAAAAATGTGGTATCTATTTGGATTTTTGAGAGGTATATATTAAAGTCGGTGTTTAATAACTTTTCTTCAATCTTATTTTTATTATTTAAAATACCAAAAGAACCACCGGAAATAATGATACTGTCAGTAATGACTTTTTCAAAAGTAAAACTATTTTGTTTTAAGCTGCTGCTTGCTTTATTTTTAAGGTAATTTTTATTTTTTAGGATAGAAATTGAAGGGTCTTTAATACGCAAAAGCCCTAAATTAAGAATATTTGTATTTGAAAACTGGTTTAAATCAATCCCGCTAAATGAAATTTCGGGACTGTAAGCCGTGATAATGTTTTTTCCAAACAGGCTGTCAATAGCATTTTTATCGGGAAACCAACGTACAATTTTAGCACTGAAAAGACTGTCTTTTTGCGAAAATTCAATATTTTTAGCTTTAATTAGGTAAGGTTGTTGAATTAAATGCCTGTAAAAATCAGTGATATGAATTTTTAGATTGCTGCTTGTAACTTTTCCATAATTTACACTATCGGCAAAATAGCTATAGTCTAAACTGTCCAGTTTTAAGGACAGTCTTCCTCTTGTATTAATTTTTTCATTATTAAGACTGTCTGATTTTGAAAATAGAAAAATACCTTTATTAATATTCAAGTTTTTTATGCTTAAATTATTAAAATATTTAGATAGTAAAGCATTAAAAGTTTTTGGAAGAATAATACTGTCTCCGGTTCTGGTACTTTGTGTTTCAATAGAAACTCTGGATAAACTATCTGTTTTAATTTCTGATATATCTTTAAAATGCAGTATTTTAAATAAGGGTTGACCAATCTTAACTTGTTCAATAGTCAAATTTTTTTGTAGTAAAAGACCTTGTATATCCACACCGCTAATTATAGTTTTTTTAATGCTCAAATCTATAATATTTGCTTTCCCAAATTTTTTAAGCTCATTATAAGCTCTTATTCGGGGATGAATTTCCAAATCATTAATTTGAATGAGCGAGTCGGTATTTGAAACATAAATGCTCTGAGCATTTAAAATATGTATCCGGTCTGTAATTTGTTGATTATAATTGTTCAATAAAATTTTATAAGCATAAACCGAAAACATTTTATTAAAACTATTTTGCCTGCTGTAAAAGTTTAGATACCGTAAATCAAAATTTACTTTTCCTGAATAGCTGCCCAATATGCTGTCGTTTTGATAAGTTAAAATTTTGAAATCGGAGTTTTTTAATTGTATTTTATGAATGCTGAGTCTTTTTAAAAATGCACCTGCTAATTTTGAAATAAGATTTTCCGTTTTTTTATTCTCTTTTTTAAATAGTTGTAAATTAATATTTGATGAACCCATTACCGTTTTTTGTATAATAAGTTCCTTTCGTTTAATTAAACGATAAAAGTCTGTACCACTTAGTTTTATATCGCTTATTTTAAAATTCATTATTTGTTTTAACCGTCCGGTATTTTGTATTGGATGAATACTTATATTTTTAATGTATATGCTTTTGGTATCGGTATGTATGTTTATTTGTTTTGCTTTAAGAGCGTGTGTGTTATCAATAATATTTGCTTTAAAGTCGTTTAAATTAAGCCTTATATTTTTAGAATATAAAATTCGGTCAGGCTCATCGCCGGAACGTTCATTTAATAAAAAATCGAGTAAACTAAGGTTAAAATCTTTGATATGATATGCCGGTTTGTTGAGGTTTTTTTGATGAATAAGCTCTAATTCAGCATGATTCAGGTCTAATGTTTTAATAGAAATAGAGTTTAAACTACCTTTTATAAGTTTGTAAAAATCAAGTCCTTTTGTATTTTGTACTTGATTACTTACTGTTTTATTTTTATTTTTATCAAATTTGTTTTTTTCAATATCCAGTAATTTTATTTTAGGAGCATCAATTATTATATTCTGGATTTCAATATTTTTATTAAAATATAAATTTGAAATATTAAAATTGTGAAAATGAATTTCCGGAGATCTAAAATAATAATAGCCGGATATTTTTTCCGAATCAATTTTTACATGTTTGGAAACCGGTAAAATCTGAACGGATTTTGCTTTTAAAAGCGATTCTTTTGTTGATATATAAATGTTTTTTGCATAAAAGTTATGAATTCCGTCTGATAAGCGGATACGGTAGTTATTAATAGATATTTGTATATCATTTGAATAAAACAGTTTTTTTGTAAGTTCATAAACCTCTTTATCAAGATAAAAATCATAAAGTTTTACCGAAATCGCCCCAAAATGGCTTGTTTTGCTGGTACTGTCTTTTGATAATCTTAACTGAAATTGTCCGTTTTCTACATTTATGTACTTTACCTCTAAAATATTTACGTATTTATTTATTAACGGATATAAATCTTGATGTATAAAATCTCTATTTTGTGATTTTTGTTGCTTATCATCCGGCGATTTTTTTAATTTTATGACCGGCTTATCAATAAAAAATTCTTTGACTCTTAAATGTTTTTTAAAAAAAAGTTTGTAAAAACTTGTACCCCAAAATTCTATTGAATGGACTTTTATGTCATAAACCGCTGTATTTTCAATACCTTTATCTAAAAGTTGCTGATATACAACAGTATCGGCAGTTAATTTAAAGTTTGTGAGTTTAATATGTCTTTGACTGAGTTCAAATCTTATTTTATCAAAATCAATACTGGGAAAATTCAAACAGAAAACAGATGAATTTCAGAATATCATAAAAAACCTGTCTAATGAGGCTGATAAAGTGAAAGAAGATGATCACTGGTCTGAAATGGATGTGATTTTTGATGAATGATATTTACAATTATTCCAATATTCCAATCCGTGAGAGTAAGTGTAATGATTGTGATCCTGTTTATCAGATGGTTAAAGATTCAAAATTAAATATTTATGTCTCACTTCCAGGTATAGATAAAAAAACATTGCAAGTAAGGACAAAAACAGATGTTGTTGCCATTACAGCAGAGTATAATGATAAACTTGGAAAAATTTTCAGTGAACTACCCCGAATTGACATTCGAATTAGACTTATTCGATCTGTTGATATGGAAAAATCAAAAGTTGAATTTGTCACGGGTATTCTTCATATTGTGTTTGATCTGAATTTCTAATTTTTTAAGAGCTCAAAAAACTCCAAATATACTTTGCTAAATATCGCAACTTCTGATATATATGCGATTCAAACTTATTTACCTACTATTTGTGAAATAATACATAAAATATATCAAATTCTGAATAATTGTTATTTTGTTCTCAAAAATATAAATGTATAAAAAACATACTTAAATACTATTTATCCAATAATTATTTTGAGCACAAAAAAGCTCTACTGATGTAAAATGACTGAAATTGTTAAACCTAAAGTAATTAATCCAAACTACAATGTAGGGATGTGGACATCATTAATAGGCGGAATATATCTGGCT
>JAKIUH010000259.1 GCA_021647685.1 Bacteroidales bacterium | reverse complement strand
TAATTATTCTGTTCCTGATAAAAGAAGTAAGGAGGCAATTTGGGCTGAATTGTCAAAAAAAATTGAAGATAACGATAGAAAAAGGAAAATTAATTTATTGTTTTTACTCAAAGTTGCGGCTGTTGCAGTACTTCTAATTACCGGAAGTTTATATTTTTGGTTTCAGGATACTACCGTAAAGACCAATTTTGCCCAAACGGAAGAAATTACGCTTCCTGATGGCTCACAAGTGCTTTTACAAGCCGGTTCTGAAATTTCTTTTAATGAGCGTAGTTGGTTTAAAAATCGCCATGTTCATCTTCAGGGCGAAGCATATTTCTCGGTAAAAAAAGGAAGTAAATTCCAAGTGATTAGCGAAAATGGTAAAGTTCAGGTGTTGGGAACTAAATTTAATGTAATTAGTAGAAACGAACATTTTGAAGTCGCTTGTGTTACAGGTAAAGTGCGTGTGGAAATAAACACACATGAACAAGGACAAATTCTTACAAAAGGCTTGTACACAAAAAAAATTAATAATACGCTTATAGAGCCGACCCCAATTGATATAAATTTAATTACAGAAAGGCAAAAAGGCAAATTTGCCTTTAATAAAGCAAAACTGAACGATGTTTTTGCTGAAATTGAACGACAGTTTGATGTGAAAATTAAATATAAGGGTAAAAAAGAACGCTTATTTACCGGATATTTCTCAAATAAAGATCTTGATAAAGCGCTTCAAATGGTATGTATTCCAATGGAGCTTGATTATCAAATAAAAAACAAGCTTGTTATTTTAAACGATTTGGCCAAATCAACAAACTAGTTTTATTAATATTAAAAATTGATGAAGGATATGAAAAGAAGTATAATTTATTCATTAATCATCTTCATTTTGGCATTTGCAGCTTGTGAAAAAACGCAGGTTACTGATAACAAGGTAGATGAAAATACGGTTGATAACTTTTTAACGGTTAATAAAAAATATCAAGAAGTTAAAAATATTACAAAAGATTTTAGAACTTTTGGCTTTAAAAAAGCGAAATTAAAAACTTTTAAAAGCGACAGCACATCCAATGATACTACTTGGGTTGATGATCATGATACCACTTGGGTTGATGATTGGGGAACTTGCGCTACCATTACAGATACTGTTTTAGAAGACGGCAGTTGGCAAACAATTATAGATTATGGAGAGGAAGGTTGTGATGAGTACGGTGAACTGGTTAAGGGTAAAATTACCATTACTTGGACAGAAACCCAAAACTCTTTTACTGGAACGGAAGTGTATGAAAATCTTAGTTATGGTGATATTACAATTGACGGAACAGCTACTTATTCAAGTAATTGGACTGATATGAATAGTGAAGATTTTGCTTGGGAAGGTTCAGAAGATTTAGTTATTGACTTTGGTAACGAGCAAATTACTTTAAAAGGCACCTTTAAAGAGAAAATGGATAACGTGTCCTATTCAATTACCGAAGGTAATTATGAGTTTACATCTTCAAAAGGATATAGTTATTCTTATAAAATATCGAAACCCTTGGTTTATAATTATTCATGTCAAGATGCATGGATTCCTGTTGAGGGTTCCGAAGAAATTAGTTATACCGAAGGCAGTGAAACTACTGATTTTGTTGTTGATTATGGCGATGGAACATGTGATAACTTATATACGGTTACCAGTGATGGTGAAACCGTAGAATATAATTTTGAAGATGAATGGACTGATGATGGAGGGAATGATTCTGACTCTACAAATGTTTCAGGATAGATTTTTCTGAGAAAAAAATAACCGCTTTGCCGACTAATTTGGCTATACTCTAAATTAGATTAGCGGTTTTATTTAAAATTTGGTTAATTTTTTTGCAGTTGTTTTGAAAATCCGGCAAGTTATTGATGGCTAATCAATGCTTGCCGGTTTATAATTTATAATTAATGGATTCCTTTAATTGATTTACTGCTTTTTGCATTCTCTTTTCAATAGTTTTAACACTTACATTCAGCCGTTCAGCTATTTCTTTATATTTTAAACCATCTATCCGGTTCATTAAAAAAGTTACCCTAACTTTTTCAGGTAAAGCGGCTAAGGACTGCTGCAATATCTTATCAAATTCTTTTAATTCCAGTTCATATTCAGGCGATGAGTTGTCAATTTCACTCCCCTGATTTTGATATTGAAAATTAAAAGACAATTTTGAATGGCGCGTTTGATTTATGAAAATATTATGTGCTATACGGAACAGATAAGAAAGGACAGTATCTTTTTTAATCTCTTTGCGCTTTTCCCATAGTTTTAAAAACGCTTCTTGTGCAACATCCTCGGCTTGTTCAATATTGCTGCACTTAAAATAAATATAATCGCGCAATTGCTCAAAGTGATTATCAAAAAGCAATTTAAATTCTTTCTGAGAGAAAGTCTTGTTCTCTTTATTAAAAATAATTTTCAAAACCTTTTCTTATTTTTGCACCAAAGATAATTGAATTATTTATACAAAACTATACTTTTTGTAATTTTAAGAGGGAATTAACTAATTTTTTATGTAGATAATCTGAATTTGTGAATATTAACATCCGCTGTGGCGAGCACAGAGAGAGGGGTGTTAATAGGGATAAATAAATATAATCATTATGTTAGTGCATGTTCCAAAAATAAACTTGTAAAAAATAGTTTTGAATAAGAACTAAACATTTGTAATTTTGCAAATTAATTTTAGGATTAAACAATGCAAAAAGTAATTAGCGGAATACAACAAGTAGGTATTGGAATACCTAATATTTATGAAGCCTGGGCATGGTATCACAAACACTTTAATATGGATGTGCCGGCTTTTGATGATGCCGGTTGGGCAGAACTTATGTTGCCTTATACAGGAAATCAGCCGCAAGAGCGGCATGCCATTCTTGCCTTAAATATGAAAGGCGGTGGTGGTTTTGAAATTTGGCAATATAAAAGCCGAACACCTCAAAATGCTGCTTTTGATATTAAACTTGGGGACTTGGGCATTTTTGCCGTGAAAATTAAAACCGAAGATGTAGAGCAAGCGTACGCACAATTTAAAAGTGAAGGTGTTGAAATATTGGGAGTGGTATCAAAAGATGAGCGAGGAAAAAAATTCTTCTTTGTAAAAGACCCTTACGGCAATATCTTTCAATTGGTTGAGAATAATGAATGGTTTACGAAAAATCCTGCCAATACCGGCGGTGTCGAAGGAGTAATATTGGGTGTTTCGGATATTGAAAAATCAATGGAGTTCTATGCTAACTTGTTTGCTTATGATACAGTATTGTACGATACAAACGGTACATTTGATGATTTTGCTGCATTGCCGGGAGGAGATGCATCTTTTCGCAGGGTTTTGATTACCCATTCTGAGCCGCGCAAAGGACCTTTTAGTAAATTATTCGGTTCCAGTACAATTGAGCTGGTACAGCTAAGCGCCGGTAATGCTAATAAAATTTATAAAGACCGTATGTGGGGCGATTTGGGTTTTATACATTTGTGTTTTGATATTGGAGGTATGAATATTTTTAGAGAAGAATGTAAAGCTGCCGGTCATACTTTTACAGTAGATAGCCGCCGCCCAAATGGTGTAGAAGAGGAAGTATTTGATATGGGTGAAGCATCCGGTGATTTTGCTTATGTAGAAGACCCCGACGGAACCTTAATCGAATTGGTTGAAGCACATCGTATTCCTTTAGTGAAAAAATTGGGCTGGTATCTGGATTTGAATAAAAGAGACCGTAGCAAAGCGCTGCCTAATTGGATGGTACGTATGTTGGCTTTAAAAAGAGTTAAAGAAGTAAAATCTTAATAAATATAATTTATAATGATAAAAGAGCTCACAAAAGCCGTTGAGGATAAGAGCATAGTGGAACAATTACACTATCTTGCTGTAAAATTTAAAGGCAAAATTGCTTTTTCAACAAGTTTTGGACAAGAGGATCAAGTAATTTCCGATTTAATTTTTAAAAACAATATAGATATTAAGGTATTTACCTTGGATACCGGGCGATTTTTTGAGGAAACTTATAAAGTTTGGAACAAAACACTTGAAAAATATCAAAAAACAATTCATGCCTATTTCCCTGAGAAAGAGGAAATAGAAAAAATGGTTTCGGAAAAAGGTCCTTATAGTTTTTACGATTCGGTTGAAAACAGAAAAGAGTGTTGCAATATCCGAAAAGTGAAACCATTGGCAAGAGCCTTGCAAGGAGTTGAACTTTGGATAACCGGATTACGTGCTGAACAATCACAAGCAAGGCATGATTTAGGCTATTTTGAATACGATAAAGCTTTTGAGGTGATAAAATTTAATCCCTTGCGCGATTGGAAACTTGCCGAAGTTGTAGATTATTTGAAGAAAAATACGGTTCCTTATAATGTTTTGCACGATAAAGGTTTCGTAAGTATCGGTTGTTCTCCCTGTACACGTGCTATTAAAGAAGGTGAAGATATTCGTGCAGGCAGATGGTGGTGGGAAGACAAAACCAAAAAAGAATGCGGTTTGCATGACCCGAACGAAACGGCAAAAATCGCCATTGAAATAAAAAAAATTAAATAAAGAAACAATTTAACAAATCATGGATAAAATTATCATCAATCATTTAAGAGAATTAGAATCAGAATCTATCCACGTAATGCGTGAAGTTGCCGCTCAGTTTGAAAATCCTGTGCTGCTTTTTTCAGGAGGGAAAGACTCAATTGTTATGGTACATTTGGCAAGAAAAGCATTTTATCCTGCCCGGATACCTTTCCCTTTAATGCATATTGACACAGGACATAATTTTGATGAAACCATTGAATTTAGAGATCGATTGGCAAAAGAAACCGGTGCTGAATTAATTGTACGCTATGTTCAAGACACTATTGATCAAGGTAAAGTTGTTGAAGAAACCGGAATTAATGCCAGCCGCAATTTATTGCAAACGACAACCTTGCTTGACGCTATTGAAGAACTGAAAATTGATGCAGCTTTGGGAGGCGGACGCCGTGATGAAGAAAAAGCACGTGCAAAAGAGCGTTTTTTCTCACATCGAGATGAGTTTGGGCAGTGGGACCCAAAAAACCAACGTCCTGAATTATGGTCTTTGTACAACGGTAGAAAAAAGATAGGCGAACATTTCAGAGTTTTTCCGATTAGTAACTGGACAGAAATGGATGTTTGGCAATACATCTATATGGAAAATATTGATATTCCCAATCTTTATTTTACCCATAAGCGTAAAGTATTTAAGCGCGATGGTACTTGGCTGGCATTAGCTCCTTTTATGAAACTTAAAGACAACGAAGAGGTAGTAGAAATGGATGTTCGTTGTCGAACTATTGGTGATATTACCTGTACCGGTGTAACCTTATCCAAAGCCAATACATTGGAAGATATTATTGCTGAAATTGCTGCTACACGTGTAACAGAGCGTGGAGGACGTGCCGATGATAAACGCTCTGAGGCCGCTATGGAAGATCGTAAAAAAGAAGGTTATTTCTAAAAAAAACTTTTGAGCGTCTGAAAGAATTCAAAACGTTTTTTTTAATACATCATAATATCAAAAAATAAATAATAAGTTTAAATAAGTGATTTTTTTGTGGAAAAATCCTTAGAAAAAAATAAACTCATGGAAAATAAAACAAAAGGATATTTAGATATGGAACTTTTGCGTTTCACTACTGCCGGTAGTGTGGATGACGGCAAAAGTACCCTTATCGGAAGATTATTGTACGACAGTAAAGCCATTTTTGAAGATCAATTAGAATCAATTGAACGCACCAGTAAAAAACGCGGTGATGAGCATGTAGATTTGGCTTTATTAACCGATGGTTTACGTGCCGAGCGTGAACAAGGCATTACTATTGATGTTGCCTATCGTTATTTTGCCACCCCTAAACGTAAATTTATCATTGCCGATACTCCCGGACATGTTCAATATACACGAAATATGGTTACCGGAGCATCGACTGCCAATTTGGCACTTATTTTGGTAGATGCCCGAAATGGAGTCGTGGAGCAAACCTTGCGCCATTCATTTATTGCTTCCCTTTTACAAATTCCCCATGTTATTGTTTGCATCAATAAAATGGATTTGGTAGATTATAAAGAAGAAGTATATGAAGATATTCGTAAACAATTTATGTCTTTTGCACCTAAATTGGATATAAATGATATACGCTTTATCCCCATCAGTGCTTTAAAAGGTGATAATGTTGTGGATCGTTCTAAAAATATGGATTGGTACAATGGTGCTACTTTATTATACACATTAGAAAATATTTACATCGGTTCCGATCAAAACCATATTGACGGTCGCTTTCCTGTTCAATATGTTATTCGTCCCCAGTCCGATGAATTTCATGATTATCGCGGTTATGCCGGAAAAATTGAAGGTGGTATTTTTAGGGTTGGTGATGAGGTTAAAGTGTATCCGTCTGAATTAACAACAAAAATTAAAACTATTGATTTTTATAAAGATTCTTTGAAAACTGCTGCTAAACCACAATCGGTAAGCATTACCCTTGAAGATGACATAGACATTAGCCGCGGAGATATGATTGTGAATAAAAACAGTTTACCTAAAGTTTC
>JAKIUH010000258.1 GCA_021647685.1 Bacteroidales bacterium | reverse complement strand
GTTTATATGAGATAACAGGCTTAACATGATGCTAATTTTCGATATATTTTTTATATTTGACAATTATATAGTGCCTGTCCATAAAGTCATTGAATTGAAAATTTATTTTTTTGCGCCTTTTTAATTTTTTCGGCTTGTCTAATACCCAAGTATTTACTGCACCGAAAAAATCAAAAATTCATCAAAATATTAAATTTTCAAAAATCAAGCACTTTGTAGACAGACATTATGTAGCACTTTTTACAATCAAAATTATATTATGATACCAAGAATATCAAAAAAACTAAAAGCTCAATTCAGTTGGTTAATCCACAGTCAGGCAACTTCTGGAATTTTGTTGATTATCAGTACTATTATCGCTTTATTATGGGCAAATGCAGGTGATGGACATGCATATCATGACTTTTGGTATAAAACATTATTGCGTATCGGTGAGCCCGGACAATTTTTTTATGATGTGAGCATACATCATTTTGTGAATGATTTTTTAATGGCAATTTTCTTTTTCTTAATTGGATTAGAAATTAAGCGAGAAATTAAAGCCGGTGAATTGTCAAGCTTTAAAAAAGCTGCTGTACCGATTTTTGCATCAATAGGTGGTATGTTAATACCGGCATTAATTTTTGTTGTATTTAACTACGGGCAAGACTCAATTTCGGGCTGGGGAGTACCCATGGCTACAGATATTGCTTTTTCGCTTGGGATTTTAGCATTGCTTGGAACCAGGGTGCCGCTTAGTTTAAAAATATTTTTAACTGCTTTTGCTATTGCCGATGATATTGGAGCGGTTTTGGTTATTGCTATTTTTTATACCGACCAAATAGTTTTTAGTGAAATCATCGTTGCTATTGCCGGAATAGCTTTACTTATGGGCGCAAATTATGCCGGTATCCGAAATCGAAATTTTTATTACATAGTGGGTATATTAATTGTTTGGGTAGCCTTTGTATATTCAGGTGTTCATGCTACTATTGCCGGTATTTTGGTGGCATTTACCGTACCTGCAGATACAAAAATTGACACGCAAACCTATATCACAGAAACACAAGAATTGGTAAACCGTTTGAAAGCATTAGAAAAAGAGGATGAAGAAGGAATTATCAGTGTCGAAAAACACGATATTTTAATGAAGCAGAAAGAGCTTTTATTATGTGCCTATAACCCTTTGCAATATAAAGAGCATTTTTGGCATCCTATTGTGAATTTTTTAATTATGCCAATTTTTGCTTTAGCAAATGCGGGAGTAGTTATTTCTGGAGGTTTTGGGAATTTAATTGTAGAACCTATATTTTTAGGAATCTTTTTTGGTTTGATATTTGGAAAATTGACAGGAGTGTTTTTTTTGACAAAACTTGCTCAATGGCTAAAAATAGGAGTACTCCCCAAAGAAATCAACAATATGCATATTGCAGGTGTAGGCTTGTTGGCAGGTTTGGGCTTTACCATGTCCCTATTTATTGCAAACTTAGCTTTTTTCAGTCCTGAGCAAATCGATATTGCCAAACAATCCATTTTGGTAGCATCTTTTGTAGCAGCTGTTTCCGGCTATTTAGTGTTGCGTTTATCAGGAAATATTAACAAAAAAAAGGCTTAATTTTTTAAATCTGCTGTTTTATTAGGTTTTTTTAAGTATATTGGACTAGTGTTATGTCTAGCATGTTTTAGTCATACCAAGTTTCGTTCTTTTTGCGTAGAACTTTGTTAAAAATTTAGACCATTGCTACTTCTATGCTAAAAATTTTTGCCTTGTTCTACACAAAAATAACTTCAACTTATACGACACAACACACTTGACATAACACTGGATTACTTTTTTAAAACCGTTGTTTGTTTTTAATTAAAATATTCATAATGAAGAATCTATATTTTACAGGTATTCTACTAATTATTATTTTGTTGTCAAGTTGTACAATTACTCAAGAATTTCATTTTAATAAAGATTTTTCGGGTAGCTATATAAGCACTATTGATATGTCTCAGTTTATAGATATGATGAACTCATTAGATTCATCAGATGGGGGAACCGGAGAATTTATAGACTCTCTGGATTTAATATTAACACAAGCAGTAAAAAAGCTTGAAACAACCGGGGTTCGTAATTTAAAATCCGGATGGAACAATAATAAAGCTTTATTTATCAGCTATGATTTTGCAAATATTGATGAATTAAATAAAGCTTTAAACAAATCCGGCATGAATGAAAACAACACTTCTGACGGTGAAGATTTTATTTTTTTTATACGCAAAGGAAAAACACTAATATATAAAGGAATACCTCCAAAAGAAACAGCAGCGGGAGGAAAGGATTTAGGTGCAATGAAAGATTATTATAAATATAGAGCTGTTTTTAGTTTTGAACGAAGAATAAAAAAATCAGATAATCCCAAATATAAAATTTCTGAAGATAAACACAAAGCGGTTTTATCAGCACCGTTTTTTGATATTACAAAAAAAGATTTTAATACAGAGGTTCGGTTTAAATTAAAATAACGGGCATTATTGTCATGCTTATCGGATAAATTCAGAACCACTTACCTATGGGAGTTGGGCTCATTTTCAAATCCCGGTTAAAGTATTGCTTTTATGCTTACACATTTTTTTCCAGCATTCCGGTATTGCTACATGCAGAGCTATTAATAGCTTATCCCTACGGGATGAAAAGCCAATAATCAATCTTCCGGTAGCCGGACAAGTTATAGCAATGTAATTGCATAAAGCATATTAATGTTTGTAACAAAATACCCTTTCTGTTCGTCATAGAAAAAAGCTAAAATATTTACCAAAATTTAATAAATTATGAAAAAGGTATTTACAACATTCATTTTAATTTTATTTTTTACTATTTCTTGGGGGCAAAATGATACTACCATTATTCATTTTGGCGATAAAAAAATAATAATTATCGAAAAAGACAAAAAAGAGCTTAATACACAAAAAGAAAAGCTGCAACAAGGTAAAGCAGAGTTTGAAACCATGCTTGAAGAGCTTGAAAAACAAAAGCTTCAAAATGAAAAAGAATTGGAAAGACTACAAAAACAACTTGAAGAAACGAGTGATGAAGAGGTATTAAAACAATTGGAAGAAAGTTTAAAAAAACAGGAGCAAGCACTCGAAAATCTTGAAAAGCAACAAAAAGCATTACGGAAAGGTATTGAAGATATTGAAAATGAGCTAAATAATTCCGAAGATGATTTTGATAAATTTGATTGGAATGATGATGAGAAAGAAATCCCTGAGGATAATCATGATGAGTGGGAATTTAATTATGATTTTAATCCTTTCAAAAACACTAAGAATTTTAACGGGCATTGGGCTGGTTTTGAAATAGGCTTAAATAATTGGGTAAATAAAGACCAAAAATTTACATTAGACCCTTATCAAGACTTTGAGCTTACTCCTGAAAAATCATGGGTATTTACATTAAATTTTATGGAATTTAATATTCCTTTCGGAAAAAGAAACGGTTTAGTAACCGGAATGGGAAGCACATGGAATTTATACCATTTTAGAAATAATGTGAACATTACAGAAAATGCTGAGGGTATTATTGTAGCCGAACCCGTAACTAATTATGAATTAAGTAAAAACAATTTGAATTTATGGTATTTTAATGTGCCGCTTCTTTATGAATTTCAAATTCCGGTAAAAAATAGTTCCGGTATTCATGTTGGCTTTGGCGTGGTCGGCTCTTTAAAACTTAGCTCAAAATATGTTCAAAAATATAACGGTAGCAAGCAAAAAGATAAATCAGATTTTCAAATACCCGGTTTTAAGTACGGACTTACTTTCAGGCTAGGGTACAAGTATATTAATTTGTTTGCAAATTATGATGTAACGCCTTTATTCAAAGAAAATAGGGGACCTGAGCTTTATCCTGTATCTGTAGGCTTGGTTTTACTTCCTTTTGATTAATTCTGTGATGAGGGTTAAACGCCACTTCTCCTTCAGAAACAGCTTCGTTTTTTTAAAACTCATTTTTTCATTTATCTTTGTAGCCCTTTTGTAGAACTGAGGGTTATAAACAAATAGTATAAAGAATATTTATGAACTTTATTGAAGAATTAAAGTGGCGCGGCATGTTACAAGAAATTATGCCGGGAACTGACGAACAACTTGAAAAAGAAATGACTACAGCCTATTTGGGAATTGACCCAACGGCTGACTCTTTACATATAGGGCATCTGACCGGTGTGATGATGCTTAAATTATTTCAAAAATCAGGTCATAGACCGATTGCATTGGTTGGCGGGGCTACCGGTATGATTGGTGACCCATCAGGTAAATCAAAAGAGCGTAATTTATTAAACGAAGAAACCCTGCGGCACAATCAAGAGGCTATAAAAAAGCAATTGGAAAAATTTATTGATTTTAGTGGCGATGAAAAAAACTCTGCGCTAATGGTCAATAATTACGATTGGATGAAGAAATTTAGCTTTTTGGATTTTATTCGCGATATTGGCAAATCAATTAGTGTAAACTACATGCTTGCTAAAGATTCGGTAAAAAGCCGTATGAAACGCGAAGGAGATGACAGTGATGCAGAAGGAATTTCGTTTACGGAATTTACTTATCAGTTAGTTCAAGGTTATGATTTTTTATATTTATACGAAAATTATAATTGTAAATTGCAAATGGGCGGCTCAGACCAGTGGGGAAATATTACCACAGGTACAGAACTTATTCGCCGTAAAGCCGGTGGTAAGGCATACGCTTTAACTTGGCCGCTTTTAACAAAAGCAGATGGTGGCAAGTTTGGAAAAACCGAAAGCGGAAATGTTTGGTTAGACCCTAAACGCACCAGTCCTTACCGTTTTTATCAATTTTGGTTAAATGCATCCGATGAGGAGGCTGAAAAATATATTAAAATTTTCACTTTGCTGTCGCGTGATGAAATTCAAACATTGATAGAAGAACATAAAGAAGCACCACATTTGCGCTTGCTACAAAAACGTTTGGCAAAAGAAATTACTGTAATGACCCATTCTGAAGAAGAATATGAAAAAGCAGTAGAAGCATCGACCATACTTTTTGGAAAAGGTACTAAGGAAACATTAAGTAAATTGGATTCCGATACATTATTGTCTGTTTTTGAGGGAGTACCCCAATTTAAAATCAGTAAAGATGAATTAAATAAAGGCATCGCTATTTTAGATTTATTGGCAGAAAAAACTAAAGTTTTTTCATCAAAAGGTGAAGTACGCCGCTTAATGAAAGATAACGGATTAAGCATTAACCAAGAAAAAGAGCAAAATTTTGAAAAAATAATTAATGCCGGCGATTTAATCAACGAGCGTTTTATTCTTATCCGTAAAGGAAAGAAAAAATATTCTTTGATAATCGCTGAATAAAGTAAAAAAACGGCAATTAGCAATGATTGCCGTTTTTCTTTGAAACCTTAAATCCACGCTTATCTTCCGCGTAAATCAAACGATTATAAATAATACCCTTTGAAATTTCAAATAAATGATTACTTTCGAGTATTCGTGTATAAAAAATAGATATGCTTTCTATTTGTATTCCGGTTTATAATTGTAAAGTTAATTTACTTACCAATGCTTTGCTGGATATGGCTAACCGGCAATCGGTTCCTATTGAAATTATTTTAATTGATGATGCCTCGCTTTTTGTTTATCACAAACAAAATGTATTGCTTGCAGGAAAGTATGTTAAATACATTCGTTTAGATGAAAACATTGGCAGGGCAAAAATTCGCAATCTTTTTTTAAAATATGCTAAATATGAGTACTTGCTTTTTTTAGATTGTGACAGCAAATTAACAAAACACGATTTTATAGCGGCTTATTTATCTTCAATCAATAAAAATTCCGGTGTAATTTGTGGCGGAAGAATTTATGACGCAAAAAAAAAGGAAAGAAACTATCGCTTAAGGCAAAAATACGGAATAGATAGAGAATGTCCACCGGTAAATAAACGAAAACAAAATCCTTATTCCTCTTTTATGAGTAATAATTTCCTAATAAAAAGAGAGATTTTTCAAAAAATACCTTTTGATGAACGGCTAAAAAAATATGGGCATGAAGATACATTATTTGCATATCGTTTAAGACAAAATAATATTTTGGTTCAGCATATTGATAATCCTGCACTACATGATTTTGATGAAGATAACCGTGAATTTATTAAAAAAACCGAACAAGCAATAGAAAATTTGCTTTATATAAGCAACAATTTGGCAGGCGATAAATTTTTTAAAGAAGTTAAATTATTAAGAACTTATGAACAACTTAAAAAATACAGTTTCGATAAGGTTTTGTTGTTTTCCTTTGTTTATTTTCTACCCTTACTACGCAAAATATTGATAAATTCCGGCGGAGAATTATTTTTATTTGATATTTATAAGTTGCTGTATATAATCAAGCTATCTAAAAACTTACAATCATCGAATAACTAAAGTTAATAATCAGATAGGTTTAATAATTGGTACAAAGCAATATTAATCTCCTGTTTTCGTCACTTTTTTGCAACACCCATATAAATAGTTGATAATCAGTATTTATGTTTTATCTTTGGGTGTTGCAAAATTATTCTTATGTTTATCAGAGAATTGAAAAATAGGTCTGGAAGTA
>JAKIUH010000257.1 GCA_021647685.1 Bacteroidales bacterium | reverse complement strand
GTTTAACTACACTGCCTATGGGTGGCGGTAAAGGCGGTTCTGATTTCGACCCTAAAGGAAAATCAGATAACGAAGTTATGCGCTTTTGCCAAAGCTTTATGACGGAACTTTCGCGTCATATCGGTCCCAATACTGATGTTCCTGCAGGCGATATAGGTGTAGGTGGTCGTGAAATAGGTTTCTTATTTGGACATTATAAGCGTTTACGCAATGAGTTTACCGGGGTACTAACCGGAAAAGATTTGAACTGGGGAGGTAGCTTAATTCGTCCTGAGGCAACAGGCTATGGTTGTGTTTATTTTGCGCAAAACATGCTTCATGATAAAGGCGATAGTATTAAAGGAAAAGTTTGTACTGTTTCCGGTTCGGGTAATGTAGCACAATATACTGTTGAAAAAGTTAATGAATTTGGCGGTAAGGTAGTTACTCTTTCCGATTCATCAGGTTATATCTATGACCCCGATGGAATTGATGCCGAAAAATTAGCTTATGTGATGCATTTAAAAAATGTTAAGCGTGGTAGAATTAAAGAATATGCCGATAAATATGGTGTTGAGTATCATGAAGGACAACGTCCTTGGGGTGTTAAATGTGATATTGCTTTCCCGTCTGCTACTCAAAATGAAATTGATGAATCGGATGCAGAAACTTTAATTAGCAATGGTTGCTTTGTGGTAAGTGAAGGAGCAAACATGCCATCAACACCTGCGGCTATTGAAGTTTATTTGAAAAATAAAATTCTTTACGGTCCTGCAAAAGCTGCTAATGCCGGCGGTGTAGCAGTTTCCGGTTTGGAAATGAGTCAAAATTCAATGCGTTTATCATGGACAAGAGAGGAAGTTGACCAAAAACTCCAACAAATTATGAAAGATATTCATGATACTTGTGTTAAATACGGTCGAGAAAGTGATGATTATGTAAACTATATGGCCGGTGCTAATATTGGCGGATTTGTTAAAGTTGCCGATTCAATGCTGGCACAAGGTCTTGTATAAACCTTTTTTTAGGATAAAAAGAAGGCTGCAGTTTTAAATTGCAGCCTTTTTTGTTGCCTAAAATCTGATAAAAATCAGACTCTGTTGTTAAACACAAGGAATGTTTTTTTAATATATTGATAATTAGTTGCTTATAAAAGTGTAAATTTTCTTAAATTCTAATAAAATCATTTTTTACTTTGTAAAATTTACATACATTTGACGAAAATTTATTAAATTACCAAACTATAAATTAATTAAGAAATAATAGATGGAAGCAAAAGTAAAAAAATTCATGGATGGTGTTATCGCAAAAAATCCCGGCGAAAAAGAATTCCACCAAGCAGTAATGGAAGTTGCTGAAAAGCTTATTCCTTTTATCGAAGAAAATCCTAAATATGCACATGCAAAAATTTTAGAGCGAATGGTTGAACCCGAACGTACGATTATGTTTCGTGTGCCTTGGGTTGATGACAATGGTGAAGTACAAATAAACCGTGGCTACCGTGTTGAATTTAACAGTGCTATTGGTCCGTATAAAGGAGGTTTGCGTTTTCACCCCAGTGTAACCTTAAGCATTCTGAAGTTTTTGGGCTTTGAACAGGTTTTTAAAAACAGTTTGACAACTTTGCCTATGGGTGGCGGTAAAGGTGGTTCTGATTTTAACCCCAAAGGAAAATCGGATAACGAAATTATGCGTTTTTGCCAAAGTTTTATGACAGAACTCTATCGTCATATTGGACCTAATACTGATGTTCCTGCAGGTGATATTGGTGTTGGCGGACGTGAAATTGGTTATCTGTTTGGACAATACAAACGTCTTAAAAACGAATTTACCGGAGTTCTTACCGGTAAGGGACTTGAATGGGGCGGAAGTATAATGCGCCCTGAGGCAACAGGTTTTGGTGTAGTTTATTTTGCACAAGAAATGTTACAGTCAAAAGGTGATACATTAAAAGGTAAAACGGTTGCAGTATCCGGCTTTGGAAATGTTGCTTGGGGTGCTATCACAAAGGCAACTCAATTGGGTGCAAAAGTGGTAACTATTTCCGGTCCTGATGGATATATTTATGATCCCGACGGTATTAGCGGTGAAAAAATTGAATACATGTTAGAACTGCGTGCTACCAACAATGACGTTGTTCAGCCATATGCCGAAGAGTTTGATGTTGAGTTTTTTGAAGGTAAACGTCCTTGGGAAGTAAAAGTTGATGTTGCATTGCCTTGCGCTACTCAAAATGAACTAAATGGTGATGATGCCAAACAATTAATTGAAAATGGCGTAATTTGTGTTACCGAAGGAGCAAATATGCCGTGTACACCGGAAGCAATTGAAGCTTTTCAAGAAGCAAAGGTGTTATTCTCGCCAGGGAAAGCATCTAATGCAGGAGGTGTTGCGGTATCCGGTTTGGAAATGAGCCAAAACTCAATGCGCTATAACTGGACTGCTGAGGAAGTGGATAAAAAGCTGCATGTAATTATGAAAGATATTCATTCTGCTTGTGTAAAATACGGCACTGAGGACGATGGTTATGTAGATTATGTTAAGGGAGCAAATATTGCCGGTTTTGTAAAAGTAGCCGATGCAATGCTTGCCCAAGGTGTAGCGTAGATTGAAAAGTATAAGTGTTTTTTTGAATATTAAAGGGTAGCTAAAGCTACCCTTTTTTGATTTTCCACTAAAAATTCGCAGTAGTACCGGAAATAAAGAGTTTTTTTAGATAATGATTTTCAAGTTTTAATAGTTTTTTTTACTTTTAAGCAAATATTATGGCAATATAATTTATTGAGAATGAAAAAAATCGGAATTTTTCCGGGCTCTTTTGACCCTTTTACAATCGGGCATGAGTCAATTGTCCGGCGTGCTTTGCCTTTATTTGATGAACTTATTATATCTATTGGTTATAATTCGGCAAAAAAAGGTTTTTTCCCTTTGGAAAAGAGAGTAAAGTGGATAAAACAAGTTTTTGCTGATGAGCCCAAAATATCGGTTGATACTTATGAAGGTTTAACAGTGGATTATTGTAAAAGTAAAAATGCAAAATATATTTTACGGGGTTTACGTACAGCTGCCGATTTTGAGTATGAACGTGCAATTGCACAAATGAACCGTATGCTCTCACATGGGATTGAAACTGTATTTTTACTTACTTTTCCTGAGCATTCACCAATTAGTTCAACCATTGTGCGTGAAATTTTACGTCATGGAGGTGATGTCAGCCAGTTTGTTTCAAGTGCAATTGATTTGAATGAATAGAAGCTAAACTGTTTCATTGAAAATCAGGTTTAGGATAATTTTACCCTTAACTTATTAGAGTTACGGAACAAAATTTGCAATTCAGTTAATAAACAATACATTATGCGAAAAAAATTTCAGATAATTCTTACCCTTACCTTGGTGATAATTTTTCAAATAGCATTTTGGAGTTTAGCCTTTTTATCAAAAAAATACATTCATGATGAAGTGGTTGAACAAGTTAAAACAGATAATAAAATCATCGGAGAACAAATTATTCGTTTATTACGTAAGTCTTATTTGTCGGTAGAAGATGCAAAAACCGATAAAACCTTACAGCATCTTTTCGATTCGGTTAAGTTGCCCAATGGAGGATTTATTTGTGCTATTGATATGAGTGGTAATTTGGTTGCTGCCCCCGGCTTAAAACCGGGAATGACAATGCCTTTTGGGGCTACACTGCAAAATTACGGTGATATAAAAAAGTTTGAAACTACTGATTTAGATGCAGATAAAGTTTTTGAAGGTTATGCTCATTTTGAAAAAGACGGTAGAACTGATTTAGTATCATCATTGCCTTTAAATAGTGAAATGCGCCTGTTTGTTCATCAGAATAATGAGTTTATTGAAAGAAGAGCTGCAAAATATGTAAAACCACTTCTTTTATTTGGAATGATTATAACGGTTATTGTTGGCTTTTTTACCTATTTTACTGCCGATAGGATCGTAAAAAAGTACGAAAGTAAAATTGAAGTTCAGAATAAAGAATTAAAAAATGCTTTGGAAGAAATTCGCTCACAGAAACAGCAAATTGAGACAACAAATTTGGAGCTTGAAAAGCAGAAAAAAGAAATAACCGACAGTATCCAGTATGCTCAAAGGATTCAACAGGCGGCACTTCCTTCAAAAACCTTGGGAAAAACTATCATTGATGAACATTTTATATTGTTCATGCCGCGCGATATCGTTAGCGGAGATTTTTATTGGTATCATGAATTGGAAAACCATGTTGTGATTACTGCGGTTGACTGTACCGGTCATGGAGTGCCGGGCGCTTTTATGAGTATGCTGGGACTTACTTTTTTAAACGAGATTGTTGTTGAAAAAGGAATTTGCGATGCCGGTGAAGTTTTAAACCTGATGCGTGAAAAAATTGTTCATGCACTGGGGCAGCATGATGAAGATCGCACAACCAGTGATGGTATGGATATGGCACTTTGTATTATAGAAAAAGGAACTAAGAAAATGCAATTTGCAGGAGCTTTTAGTCCGGTAATTTGTGTACGCGATGATAAAGTAATTGAATTGAAAGGGGATAGAATGCCTGTTGGTATTTACGGTAGAATGGAAACAGCTTTCAATACACATGAACTTCAGCTGCAAAGCAAAGATACCCTTTATTTGTTTTCTGATGGCTATGCCGATCAATTTGGAGGTAAAACCGGCAGAAAATTTTTAATTAAAAATTTCAGACAATTACTTGTGGAAATCAGAACATTATCATTGAGTCAACAAAAAGATGTTTTGCGCATGACCTTACAAAAATGGCAAGGAAATAGGGCACAAATTGATGATATTTTGGTAATTGGCTTTAAAATAAAGTAATAATGAAGAAAATCAGTATTGTTCTTTTAATAGTGATTTTTGGGATACAAAATGCATTTTCCCAAAATGTAGTAATTACAGGAAATGCAAAAACTTATGCCGGCGATGTATTGCAATGGAGAGGATATACCAATCAAATTACCTTTCATGAAAAAGTTTTGGCAGAATGTAAAGTAGATGCAAAAGGTAATTTTCGTTTTGAAATAAACATAAAGAAGCCGGAATTGTCTTTCATACATTTGAGTGTTTTTAAAGGTATTTTATATATTCAACCAGGTAAAAATTATCAAATTGTTTTACCTCAAAAACAGGAAAAATCAAAAGCCGATGAATTAAATCCATTTTTTAAAGAAACTGAATTTTTTGTTCGTTGTGTTGAAGTCGATAGTACTGATTTAAATGTAAAAATTAAATATTTCGATAAACTATTAGACAGCTATATGGCTGAATCTTTTAAGCAATTTAAAGGAAAAGTAAGTAAAAATACTGTGGATAGTATTATTGACTTGATAGAAAAAGAGTTCCCCGGAAAACAAAATGAATATTTTGCTAATTATCGAAAATATAATTATGCAGCTTATAGATTGATTGCCTATGAGCGAAATAAAGAAAAATTTATCGAAAATAATTTTTTAAATAAACCAATACTTTGGAATAATCCAGCATATATGGATTTGTTTAACAGGATATTTAATAACTATTTAAAAATACTTTACAGAGACCCTAAAGGCAAGGCAATACCTTATAATTTGATTAAACGGAAAAGCCTTACAGGACTAAAGTCCTGTTTAGACTCATTTCCCTATTTACAAAACGATACCTTAAAGGACTTAGTTATTTTAAAATCCTTGTATGATAATTTTTATAAAGATGATTTTCCGCATGCGTCTATTTTATTTATGATAGATTCTGTACAGTATTCTACTGATGTACCGGAAATTGAGCTGATTTCTGATAATATCAAACAAAAATTGACCACCTTACTGTTAAATTATCCTGCTCCGGATTTTAAGCTGAAAAATGTTAAAGGCAAGGAGATAAGCCTGAGTGATTATAGAGGCAGCTTTGTTTGCCTGAATTTTTGCACTCCGTTTTTATAGATAATGATTGTAGGAACACCGGTGATTTGCAAATTTTGAGCAATTACCGGGTTTTTATCAACATCAATTTTAATAATTCGCACTTTATCCCCCAAACTATCTTTAACTTGTTTCAATATAGGGGCAAGTGCCTTACAAGGAGCACACCACTCTGCCGAAAAATCAACTAAAGTAACTGTGTCTGAATTAATTATTTCACTGAACTTACTCATATCTTCTTTTCTTAATATTTTCAAACTGCACTTATCAATTTTTTTGCCGTTTATAATTTTAGCTTTTCTCAAAATATTTATCGAGACTTTGATGAGTTCGCTCTAAAAAGGTAAAATATTTGAACAAGACTCTGGCGAACAGTATTAATCAATTGAACAACAATCACTTACATTGTTAATACTCTACAAATACAAGCCTTTCGGATTTTTTCTCACTTAACAATTGGTATAATTTTTATCGAACAGATATGACAAAATAGCACATAAAAACAGACAAAATAACACACAAAACAATTTATGATATTAAGTTTGATTTGATTAAATTTGCAATAATATAAAAAGCCTTTAGCATGAAAATATTAAATGCCGAACAAGTAAAAAAATTAGACGCATACACGATAAAAAATGAACCCATTTTATCAATAAACCTCATGGAGCGTGCAGCAAAAGCATGCACAAAGCGAATTATTCAAATCATTAACA
>JAKIUH010000256.1 GCA_021647685.1 Bacteroidales bacterium | reverse complement strand
GAAATGATCACGACAGATGTTGTTGGACCTATTTGTGAGACAGGTGACTTCTTTGCGAGAGGTATTACTATTCCGAATTGTGAACGTGGTGACTATTTAGCGATATTGATGACAGGAGCGTATGGATTTACGGAGTCTTCAAATTACAATCTTCGAGTCAAACCACCTGAAGTCATAATTGAAGATGGGAAATTAAGATGTATCCGACCTAAACAAAAATATGATGAGATCAATTAAATTTACTTTTTCTGAACATTCTTATATTTTTTGTGATTAGTTAATAAAATAAGCTAATAGTCAAATGCCAAATAAATTGTTAGCTTTATAAATTGATGTATCCTATATTTGGGGCAATGATTTTTATAAATAATTGGTACTATAATGTTAAGTGATGTTTATAATTTTGATAAAAATGTTTTGTCAAAATTTAAAAATAAACGCATGAATTATCAAAATATTTTCAGAAAAGCACTAAATCTTGAATTTTTAAATGCCCAAGAGGCAATGTTTCTTTACGAAGATGTGCCTGTGGCAGATTTAATGTGGCTAGCAAATGAAATTAAAATTAAAATCCACGGAGAAAACAGTAAAAAAGTAGGTTGGATAATCGATAGAAATGTTAATATTACCAATGTATGTATTGCACAATGTAAGTTTTGTAATTTTTACCGCCGTCCGGGAGCACCCGATATTTATATTACCACAATGGATGAATATAAAGAAAAAATTGAAGTTTTAAGAAAATTTCACGGCAATCAATTACTTTTACAAGGCGGTTTGCACCCTAAATTGGGCTTGGATTTTTATTCAAAGCTGTTTAGTGATTTAAAAGCACTGTATCCCGACTTAAAACTTCATGCATTGGGTCCTGCTGAAATTCATCATATTGCCCGAATAGAGAAAAAAAGCTATACTTATGTGTTGGAAAAATTAATTGAGTCTGGTTTAGACAGTTTGCCGGGAGCAGGAGCTGAAATTTTGGTAGATAGAGTTCGCAGAACGGTTTCAAGGGGAAAATGTACTGCTGATGAATGGCTTGATGTGATGCGTGCAGCTCATAAATTAAATATGATTACCTCGGCAACCATGATGTTTGGGCATATTGAAACAAAAGAAGAACGCATTGAGCATTTGATAAAAATTCGTGAAGTTCAGGCTGAAAAACCGGAAAATGCACCCGGCTTTATGGCATTTATACCTTGGCCCTTTATGGACGAAGGTACTCAATTGCGTGAAAAAGAAGGGGTTATTAATACCGTAAAATCAGAAGAGTACATTCGTACACTGGCACTTAGCCGTATTATGCTGCCGAATGTAAAAAACATTCAGGCTTCATGGTTAACTGTAGGTGAAGAAACAGGAAAACTGTGTTTGCATGCCGGAGCTAATGATTTTGGCTCGATTATGATTGAAGAAAATGTAGTTTCTGTGGCAGGAGCCAGCCAACAATTTGATGCGGAAAGCATTCAGCGAGCAATTATTGATGCTGGTTTTGAACCATTTTTACGCGACCAAACATACAAAATGGCTAAAAATGCTGATAAGGTCGTACTTGCGAATACATAATAAATATTTTTATGGACAACAATAGTCAAAAATTTGATTTGCCGTCGCAAATAATCTCTGTATTGTTGCATCCCTTATTGATGCCGACATATGGCTTAATTATTTTATTAAATTCAGGAACCCATTATGCATATATTCCTTGGCAAGCACAAAAAATACTTTATACTTTAATATTTTTAAGTACCTTTTTAATTCCTGTGAGCATTATTCCGTTTTTGATGTCATTAAAGTTGATTAACAACATATACATGAATGAGCGGAAAGAACGATTTATACCTCTGATAGTATCTGTAATGTCTTATTATTTTGGGTTATATTTAATTAATAAATTACCTTTTCATGTTCCTGTTTTTATAAAATTATTGGTATCCGGCTCATTAGTACTGATTGCATTAAATCTGCTGATTAATATAAAATGGAAGATTAGTGCACACCTTATCGGTATTGGTGGTTTGTTGGCATTTGTTTTTGCTTTTTCTATAGTTTTTTATGCCAATCTTATTGATGTAATAATATTGCTTTCGGTACTTTCGGGAGTTATTGCTGTTGCCCGTTTAAACCTTCAAGCTCATAATCCTCCACAGGTATATACAGGATTTTTATTGGGTTTTACAGGAATGTTGGTAATAATCTATTTAAACCTTTAAGAAATTATTTTTTTGTAAATCTACCCATTTGATTGTCGTAGTTCAAAAAGTAATCACCCTTTTTTAATTTAGAAATATCTACTTTATTCCCCGTTCCTTTTTTTACTAATCTTCCGTAAAAGTCATAAATTTCCCAAGAAGTTACAGCCGAAAAATTAATTACCGTTTTGGGTTTTGCAGGGCTGAATGTTACCGGCGGGTCTAGTGAGCGATAAGTTACTTCGGGCGAATATCTTGGTTTTCTTGAATAATCAATTTGTTTTACTCTAAATTTATTCGTGCCGCTTGTAGGAACAATTGATACCGCATAAGAATGTTGTCCTTCTGTTCCTTTTCCTTTAACAGTAGCTATTTTTACCCACTTATTCCATTTAAACTGTTCTACTATAAAAGGTAAAGAACCTCTTTCGCCTGTAGTTTTCCAGCGAAGTTTTTTATTTTTTCTATCAACGGTAATATCAATAACTTTGTAAGTGCTTTTCGGCTTTAAAACTTCAGGGTTTAAAACTTTTGGCATGCAACCTTCTTTATGTTTAATAATAACAACTACTTTATCACCAATTTTTAAACGAAAAACACTTAAATCAATCTCAAAAGCACTTGAGTTAATTTCATCGGTAGTTATCTCACCATTTACGGTAACTTCATAAACACAAAATCCCACACCTGTTGATGCAAAAGGATTCATTACAAATAAGTTTTCGCCTTGGTAAATACCTTCTACTTTTATTTCTTCGGCAGAAATAAAAGTAGTGAATAATGTTAAAAATATTAATATACCCAGACTTTTTTTCACAAATTTAATCTTAGTTAAATAGTTTGATTTTATTTTAAATACTTTATATACAATATGTTTAATAAATTATTAGCGAAAGATTACTAAAATTTAGGCGTAAAATTAACTAATAAATTTATTTTTTCGCTTATGGTACTTCAAATAATAAACCAAATTTATAAATATCTATAAAATTTAACAATTTTTATTAAAATATTTGATATTTCTTAAATTCAAATATAGTAAAATAATTTCTTTAATCTGCTTTAATCTGCAAACTAAATTAGGGTTTGCTGAAAAACGCTAAATGTATTATTCATCTATATTTCTGTAATAAAATATCAATATTGTTTTTTCAGGATTATTTATCCAACCAATTTCCGTCATCTTTAATAAGTGATATTAATTCTTCAACGGCATTTTTCGATGAAATATTTTTTTTGACAACATTTTGTCCTTTATATAAAGAAACTTTTCCTATACCTGTCCCAACATAACCATAATCTGCATCTGCCATTTCGCCGGGACCATTAACAATACAGCCCATAATTCCTATTTTCACTCCTTTTAAATGAGCGGTATGTTTTTTTATTTCTTTTGTAACTTCTTGTATATCAAATAATGTACGACCACACGAAGGGCAAGAAATATATTCTGTTTTTGTTACCCGCGAACGACTTGCTTGCAATATTCCAAAAGAAGTTTTTACTAATTCAACTGATAAACGCGTATAAGTAGTTTGGAGCATTAAGCCGTCAATTAATCCGTCTATAAATAATAATCCGTTATCTAAAGCTGCTTTTATTTGAATATCTTCAATATCCTCATCATTATACTTGTTAAAGGAAATTACCGGAATATTTATGCCTGAATTTATTAATTGATGTATGAAAGTTCGTTTATCTACCGGTTGATTATCATTATCTGATGATAATACAAGAACTATATTTTTGCTTCCTTTTATTTGTTTTAAGTTTTTAAAATCGGTAATTTTGTTTGTAACAGAAATAAAATTTATTTTATCTGATTTTATACCGGTGCTAAGAAAGCTATTAATATCATTAAAAAACAGATAATCTTGACGGTTTGTTGAATTATTTTGATAGTTGTATATAATTTTTAATCCCGAAAGCTCAAAATCTTCAATATCTGTATTTCCTGTATAGATAAAATCCGGTGACAGATCACTTGGATTCCACTTCTTTTTTTGATGATTGTATGAAAAACCAAAATTAATAATATCCTGTCTTGTGATTTGCTTAAAATTACTTAAATCGGCAATTACAACAGGTACATTTTTTCCTCCAATACTCTCTATCTCAATACTTGTTCTTTTTGAATATTCAAAAGGTGATTTTTTGCAATCTATCTGATTAGTATTCACTTTGTGATTAGTTCGTGTATTTATGTAATTAATAATTTTTTGTGCAACCGGTATTTCTTTTTCAGGATTTTCGGTTAATGAAACCCGTATGGTATCACCCAATCCATCTGCCAGTAAAGTTCCTATACCTACTGCCGACTTGATACGCCCGTCTTCACCGTCACCGGCTTCGGTAACCCCTAAATGTAGCGGATAATTCATGTTTTCGGCAATCATTTGTTTCATTAACAAACGGTAAGCAAATACCATTACTCGTGTGTTGCTTGATTTTAAGGAAATAACAATTTCGTGAAAATTTTTATCGCGTGCAATACGTAAAAATTCCATAACCGATGCCACCATACCCTCAGGTGTATCACCGTATTTATCAACAATACGGCTTGATAATGAACCATGATTGGCTCCAATGCGCAAGGCGGTACCGTTTTCTTTACAAATATTAATTAAATGAACAAATCTTTTTCTGATTTTATCCAGTTCGGTTTGATAATCTTCATCAGTATAAGTTTTTTGTCGTGTTTTGTTAATATCTACAAAATTACCGGGATTAATTCGTACCTTTTCAATGATTTTTGCCGAAACTTCTGCTACTTTAGGATTAAAATGAACATCGGCAATTAATGACTGCTTATATCCTTTTTCTTTTAAGGCTTTTTTTATATTAGCAAGATTATCAGCATGTTTAGGTGTTTGTACCGTTAATCGAACAAAATCGGCACCGGTATCAAAAATTTTAATACATTGTTCTGTACTTTTTTCTGTATCAAGTGTATCGGTATTGGTCATTGATTGGATACGAATAGGAGCCTTACCGCCAATCGAACTGTTTCCGACTTTTACTTTTCGCGTAGGAAAACGTTTAAATGAATTAAAATCTGTACAATATTTAAAATTCATAAGCTAATTGATAAAATGACATCAAAAATAATAATAAATTTTGTTTAAATTTGTTTCAAAATTTATGCAATGTCTATAATCGTAAAAAATATTACTAAACGATACGGAAAACAAAAAGCTCTGGATAATGTTTCTTTTGAAATTAAAAGTGGTGAAATTGTTGGCTTTTTGGGTCCAAACGGTGCAGGAAAATCTACTATGATGAAAATTATTACAGGTTTTATTCCTGCTAATGAAGGTGAAGTATTTGTAAATAATCTAAATGCCGATGATAATTCACTTGAAATACGCAAACATGTAGGCTATTTACCGGAGCACAACCCGCTTTATTTAGATATGTATGTAAAAGAATATCTGGCTTTTGTTGCATCTTTACATCTACCTAAAAAAGAAATCAAGAAAAGAGTTAAAGAAATTATTGAAAAAACCGGTTTAAGTATTGAGCAAAATAAAAAAATCGGGGCTTTATCCAAAGGATATCGCCAACGTGTTGGTTTGGCACAAGCATTAATTCATGAGCCCGATGTATTAATTTTGGATGAACCAACCACAGGATTAGACCCCAATCAAATAATTGAAATCAGAAATTTGATTGCAGAAACAGGAAAGGAAAAAACAATTATGCTTTCAACACATATTATGCAAGAAGTAGAAGCTATTTGCGATCGGATTATTATTATAGATAAAGGCAGGATTGTGGCTGACGACCAAACACAAAGCATAAAAGAGAACAAAAAGGACTCAAAAACAACCATTATTGTTGAATTTAACAAAGAAGTAAGTACCGAATTATTAAAGCAAATTAAAGATGTACATCAAGTCGAGCATCACAAAGGTAATGTCTGGTTGGTTCAAGGTGTTGAAAATAAAGATATTAGAGAAAATATATTTAAGTTTGCCGTTAAAAATGATTTAAGCGTTCTTTCAATGCAGAAACAAGAAAAAAGTCTTGAAGAAGTATTTAAAGATTTAACGGGGAATTAGCCATATTGATAAATTGTTTTTTTCCGTCCGGATAATTCCTTTTCCATGGCTTATCTGATATTTTCTATATCGTGGAAGTATTTAAAGTATGCTCTTCACCTGCTGTCAGATATGTTTTTAATTATTACTGCCGTATATTGACCGAGTTATGCAATATACTTTCCTTATAAACAGTGTTTTTTAATTTTAAAATATTATTTGTATTATACCTTTTTTCAGATTTAATGATAATTAAATTTAATAAAAGATGTATCAGTTTTTTAAAAATTTAAGCTTAACAGGGATCTTGTTCTTTATTTTTTGGGCGGGAACTTCAAAATTTGCAGGCTCCCCCGGAGGTAAAACCGGTTCGCCAATTGA
>JAKIUH010000255.1 GCA_021647685.1 Bacteroidales bacterium | reverse complement strand
ATCATTTTTCAATCTTGTGCACAAGATATGTTAAGTTGGGAGAATATTGACCGGCTTGAAAATAGCAAACAATATGAACAAGCACTTATTTTAAGCAAAAAACTATATATAAAAGCCGACAGTTTTAATGACATCAATGAAATTTATAAAAGTATTATTTATCAAATAAAATTAAAAAGCCTTTTAAAACAACCGTTACCAAATATTATTCGCTTCACCGAAAAAGAAGCCGATAAAGCAAAATTACCTTTAAAAAATATTTTACACAGTTTAATAGTTGATTTATATCTGAATTATTATCAAAATAATCAACAGCACATAAAAGATAATATTTGCATTGAAAATCTTCCCTGTGAAAATTTACAAGATTGGTCGCTTAATCGCCTACGAAAAGAAATAATACATCACATTTTGCAATCATTATCCGAAAAAGAAAAATTGCAAGCAATCAAAACCAATGATTTGGCAACGATAATCATGCAAAGCAACAAGTCAGAAAACAATAACACTAAGCTCTATGATTTTTTAGCGTATAAAGCACTTAATTTTTTAGGAAATAAGCAATGGCGCCCTTTAAATGATGATGCAAATGTTTCAATACCCGACAGTATAATTTTATTGCCCGCAAAAGAATTTGTAAAACAATCAATAACAACAGAAAATACTCTTTCGCCGCAATATTTAATGCTGAAAATATATAAAGAATTAGTAAAGGAATACTTGAACTCCGAAGATATTAATGATATTATATATACAGATTTAAAAAGAATAAAATCGATAAAAAACACAAGTGAAATATACCCCGCCGCACTGCAAAAATTAATTAAAGAATATGAAAAATACCCAAAATGCAGCGAATTTTACTATTTATTGGCAGAATATCATTATCAAAATCAAAAAACGAAATTATCAGGCAAATCTTTTAATAATAATCGAATTAAAGCAGTAAATATTTGTACCGAAGCAATAAATAAATACCCCGGAACCATTGGTGCTAAGCAATGTTCCTACTTGAAATCAAAAATCCTAACCAAAAGCCTTGATTTTTCAATCAATGAAATCATAATTTCAAAAGACAGTTTTGATATTGATTTGAATTACCAAAATATTGATACGGTATATATTAAAATTGCAAAAATAGAAGAAAATAAATTAGCTGATTTAAAAAATAAATACTTTGGCAAAGAACTGTATAAAGCAATTTTAAAACAAGCAAAAACTACAAATATAAGTACACATATTTTGCATCAAAATAATGATTATTATCCACATACAACAAAAATACATTTTAAAAGTTTGCCTATAGGAAAATATTTAATTTTTGTAGCCAATAACAAGCAATTTAGCTACCAAAATAATATTACCGCTTACGCAGATTTTAGAGTAAGTAATTTGTCATACATCAGCAAAAAGCTCCCGAACGGCAATTTGGAATATTACCTGATTGACAGAAAATCAGGAAGTCCTATGGAAAATGTTCAAGTAAAAATTTATGAAAAAAAGGAAAATTACAAAACCGGAAAAGTTGAAAACATTTTGATTTCAAGCTTGCTTACAAACAAAAACGGTCATTTTATTATCGAAGCTGACAAAAAAACATCTCTAAAAAATTTATATTTAGAATTTAAAAAGGGCAAAGGTGTTTTAATAACTAAACAGCCTGTTTTACTGTACCCGGTAAATAATCATCATCAGGAAAAAATAAAAATTGAAATTATTACCGATAAAAACTATTATCAAAGCGGCGAAATGCTCTATTTTAAAGCCCTTGCACTTAAAACAGATAACAAAACGGCTGATTTGATTCCAAAACTAAAAATTCCTATAATAATTAAAGCGAATAAAGCCGTTCTTTCCGAGAAAATTTTTACAAGTAATGAATTTGCCAGTATTTCAGGGCAATTTAAAATTCCGGAGCATGTTCAATCCGGCGAATTGGAAATTTACACGCCTTACGGTAGCAAATTTGTAAAATTAAATATACAGCCTCCAAAAAATACCCAAAAAACAAATATTTCTATCAATGAAAATAGGAAAAACAATCTTTTCAAGCTCACAAAAAGTATCCGTAACGATACAATTATTTTTACCATAGATAGCAAAGAAGAAAAGCTAAACCTACTTTATAAATTAATAATTGACAACAAAACAATCGTAAGCAAATGGTTATTAGTAAGCAAAAAACAGGAACAAATCAAACTGCCTTTAAATAAACATTCATCGGTAAAAGTAATTTTAACATCAATAAAAAATAACACATTAACAACTAGTACAGAAGAATTTAACAGAGCTTGCTTAAACAAAAAGTTAACTATCGAAATTGAAAATTTTAAAACGGAAAACATAAGCAGTTCAAATGTATCGTGGAAAATCAGGGTACACGATATGCAAAATAATCCGGTGGAGAGCGAATTACTGGTATTTCTTAGCGAAGACAAGAGCACCTCCCTGAAAATCAATAGATTATTCAATTCAATTTGTTCTGAACGTAATAAAAATGCGTGGTCAATATCCGCTAATAAACAGCAAAAAGCAAAAGTAGAAAGTCAGTTTTTAAATCAATTTTTGCCTTTACCCTTTGAAAATATATACTATTTGAACTTATATGGATTTCGTTTTCCGAAAGAATCCTCAAAATATACGGGAAAGAAAGTGTTTTATAAAAAGGAAAGAAAGAATATATCCGTAAATTTGCCCAAAACAGAATTTTTCTTTCCTACTTTAAAAAGCGATGCAAAAGGTTCAATTAATTTAACGGTAAATATTCCGAAAACTACAAATGAGCAATACTTAAACATATTGGCAATAAGCAAAAACGCACAATTTGGATATTCGGTTAAAACACTAAGTATCAAAAAAATACTTAAAATAGAAAGCTCAAAACCCGCATTTTATAGAACCGGTGATTTACCTGTTATAAGCACAAAATTAATAAACAACAGCCTTGATACTTTAAAAGGCAGGCTTCGATTATTACTCTATCAAAACGGCTTAAAGGAAATATTACAGGAAAACGAAGAATCTGATAAATATTTTATAATCCCACCCAAGCAAGCCGTTTCTGTTTCTTGGAAAATAAAAATTCCGGAAACCATGAATAATTTAAAGTATAAAATCGAAGCAAAAACTGAACAATATATTGATATTGAACAAAATAGCTTTAAAATACTTAACATGCGAAGAAGGTTAAATACAATTAGTGACACACTTATTCGCAGACAAATTTCAGCCGGCAATGACACTATTAAAACTGTAAAATATACCAATATTTATGTAAATAAATCAATACAAATTGTAAACAATTTAAGCAATACTTTAAGTAAAAATGCTATTGATATATTTTTAAATTATTTCACAAACAGCATCAAAAGTCAATATTTGAATAATGTCGAAGATAAACGGTTGCACGACTTAAATTTGCTTGCATCATCTCAAAATAAAAACGGTTCATGGTCTTGGTTTCAAAACATGCCCGAAGATTTTGAAATAAGCTCATACATACTGGGCGGCTTTGGGCGTATGAAACAACTCAAGTTAATAGATATACAAAACGATATTAATTTACGACGAATAGTTCTTCGCAGTATATTTTATCTTGATAAAGAAATTGCAGAGAAATACAGTCAAAAAAATAATAAAACACAAAACTACCACCAACAAATAAACTACCTGTATGCACGCAGTTTTTTTACCGAAATACCTATTTCACAGCGATACAAACCGGCTTTTGAGTTTTACAGAAAAGAATTAGAAAAAAATTATAAAAATTTAAAACCCGATGAAAAATTAATGCTTGCCATAATTGCTCACCATAATCATTGGCAATTTGAACAAAATATTAAAAATAAAATTGATAATAAATTATCAGAAAAAATTAAATCACAATATTTGCACCACTATATCGAATATCTTTTTGAATATAATAAAGCAGATAGTTTGATTAAAAAATATTTTGATAACTTAATTTTAACTACAAACAGCAGTCAAAAATCATTAGCAAATACTTTATACATACTGTTATTGAATAACAACTATCAAAATACAGATATTAAGTTATTTTCCAACACAAATCAACCGGTAAAATCAATAAAACAACTTAAAATTAAAAAAGAAATCTTCAAAATTGAAAGACGCAAATACAAAAAACTCTCGGATAAATCTTCTGTATCAATTGGTGATACACTTACTATAAAAATAATCATCAAAAGTAAAAAGCAACTTAAATATTTAAGAATTGAAGACAATTATGCAGCAGCCTATCTGCCAATAAAACTTTCGAACAAGCAACTTCATAAAAATCAACTTATTTATTATCAGGATAAGGATACAGCTTGCATAAATTATTATATATATCAGTTAAATAAAGGCGTGAATATTATTGAATATCAGGCGATTGTAAAAAATGCAGGGCAATATACAGATAAAGCAATAAGTATCCGGCAAATTTACAATGAAAATAACTCGGTTTCAAGCGGAAAAGAACATATTATAAGAGTACAGTATGATAATAATTGGTAAGCAATTCAACCGCTAAACGTTTTGAAGTATTGTCATACGTTCAAAAGTTTAACAATCAACAATTCAACAGTTTAATAAACAATAAAAGATAGAGCCATACACCACAGTAACTAACAATAATTTAACAGTATAACAATCAAACAATTAAACTGCAAAATTTTAAAATCTTATCAGACATTCAAAAGTTTAACAATTTTATCTTTACACTTTCAAATACTCACCTTCCGATTTTGCAATAATCACCGCACCGCAACTGTCACTCCACACATTCACAGAAGTTCGGAACATATCTAAAATACGGTCAACGGCTAAAATCAGACCTACTCCTTCAAGCGGCAAACCAACCGCTGTTAAAATTACAGTAATCATCACCAAACCCGCCATGGGAATACCGGCAGCCCCAATCGAAGCCAAAAGCGCAGTAGCTACAACAATAGTCGTTTCCATAAAATTCAACTCAATACCGTAAGCTTGTGCAATAAAAAATACGGCAACCAACTCATAAAGAGCCGTTCCGTCCATATTTACCGTAGCACCTAAGGGCAGTGTAAAACTGGAAATTTTGTTAGAAACTCCGCAATTTTCCTTTACGGAACTCATTGTTAATGAAAGCGTTGCACCGGAAGATGAAGTAGAAAAAGCGGTTAATAAAGCAGCTTGCATCGCTTTAAAATGTGCCCACGGATTGGTGTTAAAACCGTATTTTAAAATCAGGGGCAAACTTACTATTGAATGAAAAGCCAGTGAAGCCAATACCGTAAGCATATACGCTCCCATACTTTTTGCCAATTGCCAAAGTTCCGATTGCTCAGCACCTACAACAGCAACTATCCCAAAAATCCCAATAGGTGTAAATTTGATTATAAAATTAGTAAACTGCATCATCACCTCAAAAGCCGAATTAAAAAAATTCGTCATGGTCAGGCGGTGTTTATCTGCAACTTGAGTAATAAAATAGCCAAACAAAACAGAAAAAAAGATAATCGAAAGCATATGACCTCGCGAGAACGATTCAAAAATATTCGTAGGTACAATATTCATCAAAGTATCACTAAATGGAACCTTTTTGATATTAAGCGTTTCTGCAGCGGCGCTCAAACCAATATCTATCCCAATGCCCGGCTTAATAATATTTACAAAAAACAAACCGGTTAATATGGCTAATGTACTGGTGGTTAAATAGTAAAGAATGGTCTTCCCTCCTAACCTGCCCAGATTTTCGGCATTACCTATATTGGCAACTCCCGATATTATTGAAGTTAAAATAAGCGGAACAATAATCATTTTCAATGCACGCATAAACAATTCGCCCATCCAACCAACATATTTAAGATACGGATTATATTTTGCAGCCCTTAAAATAGTAGTACCGTATGTATCAATAATTTCAGTATCTAATTTTTTACGAATATCTTTCTTAAATTCCGATAAAGTTTTAGCAACATTTGATTTAAGCAAAATTACTTCTTGAATCACATTTTCAGGAACACTCTTATCCCTAAGTTCACTTATACTTTGATCCGTAATTTTAAAACTGGTAGGAAAAATAATACCAAAAGCAACTCCTAATATTAAACCGATTAATATTTGCCAATGTAATGCTAACTTCATAAATGCACAATTTAAAAATGAAGTGGTAAACTTAGTAAAATTTTTTTGAAAATACCGGAAAATTTATGAACAAAGCAAGAAATTTAAAACCTACCATAAATCAACAGAATAATCAAATTTTCACAGATTAAGTATTTTTCTGAAATCATCACAAGTGGCAGCTTATCACAGCCCAATGGCAATGCCTTGGGATAGGTACAATGACAGCACCACGTCCTGAAAGGACAGATTAATTTTGTTCTTGATTCTGAATTATTCATATCCACAGATTAATCAGATTTACACAGATTTTATTAATGTTACGCAAAAGCTTTTTTTTGGCTATAGCCTATCTTTAATCGAATGTATTTTACCGTAGCATAAATGCTATGGCTAATTAACCCTAAATAATTGATAAAATTTCCAATTTATACACTATTTCCTGATTTTATAATTTTATTTTTTATCCACAAATTAATCAGATTTTCACAGATTTTATTTCAATTTATAATCATCACAAGTGGCAGCTTATCATTGCCAAGGGCAAGGCACCTGTATCGAATATAT
>JAKIUH010000254.1 GCA_021647685.1 Bacteroidales bacterium | reverse complement strand
GGATAAAAATTTTTTTTATCCAAAGATTAATGGGATTTACGCAGATTTTCACTTTGCGAAATTTATTTTTGGGGCTCATCTTATTTCCTTACTGGCCAGTTGTTCTGAACTTTTGAATGTGCAACGGACTTCAAAACGTTTAATTGGAAGAACTTTTGAATGTCCAACAGGCTTCAAAGCGTTTTGAAAAATCTAAAAATTCAAATATTTTTATCAAGAAGTCTTCGGGTTTAAGGAGTTACTCAAAAATAGCCGTAACAAAGTTACGGCTATTTTTATTTTAAGCTAATTGACTATTTACAAATATTGAGAATTGCTCAAATAAGTGAAAATCTACTCGGCATATTCCGGATAGTTTTGTGCGGCATCGGCTGCAGCGGGTCCCTGATATTGCGCATCACCAAAAGCCAACATTGGAAAAAACACTATTCCCAATAAAACCAGTCCAACAGTAAATCCTTCTGATTTTCCAAAGCTCTTGGAAAGCAAATTAATAGTCCAAATCCCCCAAACCATTCCAACATAAGGGATCATCATTAAAAACAGCCACCACCAAGGTTTTCCAACTATCTTTAACATTATAATTGCATTGTAAATCGGAATAAGTACCGCCCAGCCCGGCTGACCGGCTTTTTCAAAAATTTTCCAACCGGAGGCAATTATTAATACAAGAACGGCAACATAAATAACCATTACAATACCCAAACCTGCTTCATCCATAATTAATTAGTTTTAGATTAGTTCCCTACTCTGTTATAGGTTTTCGGGTTCCCCTGTGTGTTTCTTAATTTCAAGTTAAATATATAAAAAATAATTGAAACTTGCTTTAAATCAGAGAGATTTTTTCATCAAAGTGCTAAATTCTTACACCAACAATCAAAATATCGTCCACTTGTTCACTATTTTTTTTCCATTGGTATAATTCTTCTTCTAACCTGCGCTTTTGAACCGACATATTTAATCGGTGAATATCTGATAGTAATTGTTTAAATCTTCGTATTTTATATTTTTCACCTGTTTCTCCATTAAATTGGTCAACAAATCCATCGGAAAACAAATAAAAAACATCTTCTTTTTTAAGTTTTATTTCGTGATTGGTGAATGGTTTTTCCTTAATGTGTATGCCTATAGGCATTCTATCTGCTTTGTATTCAATTAATTGCTTGTTTCTGAATAAATACAGTGGATTATGTGCCCCGGCATATTGCATTTTTAGTTTTTTGCGGTCTAAAATACACAAAGCCATATCCATCCCGTCTTTTGGTTCTGTATCATTACCTGTTTGTTTTAAGGCTTTTTTTATCATTTCGCGTAAGCTGTTTAAAACTCCGGCTGCAGTAGGTTCTTTAATTCTTAAATCATTAATTTTATCCACTACATCATCAACAAAAGGTAATTGCAATGCAAATTTACTTTCCGAATTAATAATTGCATTTAAAAAAGAAATCCCCAGCATGCTCATAAATGCGCCTGGAACACCATGTCCTGTGCAATCAGCTGCAACGATATAGAGTAAATTCTTCTTTTGTGCGAAAAAATAAAAATCGCCACTCACAATATCTTTGGGTTTAAAAAATATAAAATGCTCGGGTAATATGTTTTCAATATATTGGGGTGACGGAAGCATCGCTGTTTGTATCCTGCGTGCATAACGAATACTGTCGGTAATTTGTTCTTTTTGCTTCCGAATTTCTTTATGTTGCTTTTCGGCATAATCACGTTGCTTTTCAATATCTTTTTTCTGATTAAGTACTATATTTTCATAAATATTATTAATTCTTTGTAATGAAAAAATCAGAAAAGTAAAAAATATCAGCACAATAGCTAAACCAAAAATAACAAACAAATAATTTTTCGGATAGTAAGGTATATTTTGAACATTAATTCCAAATATCGAATGTACATAATCAAACAAAATAAAAACCAATATTCCGCCCAAACTGCTCAAAAAAGCTCTTTTAATATCGTGAAAACCAAGTATTACCACCGGAAAAATAATACTGATAATAATACCAAAACGCGGAGCAATATAAAATATTAAACTGACCCCTTCGCTGTACATTTTTGAATATACCGACGTAAACAAAAAAAACAAAGGAAAAAATATGGAAATAATTAAAATAGAAAAATTAACTTTTCCTAAACTGTTAAGCCATAAGGAAAGCGCCATTACAGGAAGTGTTAGTAAAAAAGCAGTGGGAACAATACGCATATTCATCTTAAAAAACATTATCATTGAGGTAAAAAAGATGATTAAAATAAGTATGCGTGCAATTTGATTATATAAAATAATGCTTTTTTGCCAGTATAAAGGCTGGTCATTACTTACTCCAAGATAGGATATTTTTTTCCAAATATTTGCCATGAGAATAATATAATTGTCATGCTAAAATTATAAAAAATTATAGTTAAAAGTTGATTTTTTCTAGTAAAAATACGAATCCACGGCTATTTCGTATCAAAATATCTTAATTTCCAATATTTTTTTTAAGTTGATATGGTAAGAATAAGAAAAAATATTACTTTTGTATCGCATTAAAAAATGGTGCTATTTTTATACGAATATAAAAATTAATACAAAATTTCATGTCGAAAAATTTAGGTGAAATTCTTCAGGTGGTAGGACCTGTTGTTGATGTCAGTTTTGAAAAAGCAGGCGGTTATTTGCCTGAAATATATGATGCTCTTGAAATTAAAAGAGATGATGGTTCTGTTTTGGTTTTAGAAGTAGAACAGCATATTGGCGAAGATACCGTACGTACTATTGCTATGGATTCAACGGATGGTTTACATCGCGGAATGACTGTTACTCCAACCGATGCTCCGATTAAAATGCCTGTTGGCAACCAAATTAAAGGGCGTTTATTAAACGTAGTTGGCGATACAATTGACGGTATTGATACTCTTTCAAAAGAAGGGGGATACCCAATACACAGAGAACCTCCAAAGTTTGATCAATTATCTACCGAATCGGAAATTCTTTATACAGGAATTAAAGTAATTGACCTCATCGAGCCATATTCAAAAGGAGGAAAAGTTGGTTTATTTGGTGGTGCCGGTGTTGGTAAAACGGTTATCATCATGGAGCTGATTAACAACATTGCCAAAGCCTATTCAGGATTATCCGTTTTTGCAGGAGTTGGTGAGCGTACGCGTGAGGGAAATGACCTATTACGCGAAATGCTTGAATCCGGAGTTATGAATTATGGCGAAGAATTTCTTAAAGACATGGAAGCCGGCGGATGGGATTTATCCAAAGTAGATAAAAAAGCTTTGCTTGAATCTAAAGTATCGATGGTTTTCGGACAAATGAATGAGCCTCCGGGTGCGCGTGCACGTGTTGCTTTATCCGGTCTTTCTGTTGCCGAATATTTCCGCGATGGTGATAATCCGGCAGGAAAAGGAAACGATATTTTATTGTTTATTGATAATATTTTCCGGTTTACGCAAGCAGGTTCTGAGGTTTCTGCACTTTTAGGACGTATGCCTTCGGCAGTAGGGTATCAACCTACACTTTCTACCGAGATGGGTGAAATGCAAGAACGCATTACTTCAACACAAAAGGGTTCTATTACATCTGTTCAAGCGGTTTATGTACCTGCTGATGACTTGACTGACCCCGCTCCGGCAACTACCTTTGCACACTTAGATGCAACCACGGTATTGAATCGTAAAATTGCTGAATTAGGTATTTATCCGGCAGTAGATCCTTTAGACTCTACATCACGAATTTTAACACCTGAAATTGTTGGCGAAGCACATTATAATACGGCTCAAAGAGTAAAAGAGATTCTGCAAAGATATGCCGCTTTACAAGATATTATTGCCATTTTAGGTATGGAAGAATTGAGTGAAGAAGATAAACTGGTTGTTCACCGTGCACGTCGTGTACAACGTTTCTTATCGCAACCTTTCCATGTTGCTGAGCAATTTACCGGCTTAAAAGGTACTTTAGTATCCATTGAAGATACTATTAAAGGCTTCAATATGATTATGGATGGCGAAGTGGACGAATATCCTGAAGCGGCATTCAACCTTGTTGGAACTATTGAAGAAGCTATTGAAAAAGGTAAGAAAATGTTGGCAGATGCTAAATAGTGTTTGTTAAATAATAAAAAAATTATGCTTTTAAGTATTATAACACCGGACAAATTGGTATATTCAGGCGAAATAAAGCTGGTAAAATTACCCGGAGTAGATGGTTCGTTTGAAATTTTAAATAATCATGCACCTTTAATTTCTACCTTGCAAAAGGGTCAGATTAAAGTAATAGAAGCTGATAACGAATTAAAATATTTTGATATTGAAGAAGGTGTAGTTGAAGTACAGAACAACCGAGTTATTGTTTTAGCCGGTTCTGTTTAAGGATTTTTTGTTTTCATAATACTGAAAAAGGATTGTCTTTTTGGAGGCAGTCCTTTTTTTAGCAATAAATGTTTCTGAAAGTATTTGATAAATGGATAATTAACTTTTATACTCAACAAAGTATTTGGAGTACAGAGTTCAGTCTAAAAACCCCTGACAGGCTTTTTTTTGCAAAATGATAAAAAATGAATAGCTGTTACACAATCTATTAATGAACCCTGTCAGGGTTTTTATTCTAACTTCGGAAAACCACAAAGCTAAACAGATTACTATTTCCACAAATCAGCTTAATTTAATACTTTTGCCTCCGAAATTATAAAATTAAGACACTTTGATAAAAATAGGCAATATAGAATTACCCGATTATCCTTTATTTTTGGCACCGATGGAAGACGTTACCGACCCATCGTTCCGGTACATTTGCAAACAATATGGTGTGGACATGGTTTATACAGAGTTTGTAGCTTCAGAAGCCCTTATTCGAGATGTGAAAAAAACCCTGAAAAAGATGCAAGTAGCTGATCATGAACGACCTGTGGGCATTCAATTATACGGGCATAATATTGATGCTATGGCAGAAGCGGCAAAAATTGCTACAGAAGCAAAACCAGACCTGATTGATATTAATTACGGCTGTCCTGTTAAAAAAATTGCAAATCGTGGAGCAGGAGCCGGTATGTTGCGCGATATTCCTAAAATGATAAAAATGACAGAGGCGATTGTAAAAGCTACCCATTTGCCTGTTACCGTAAAAACACGTTTGGGCTGGGATGATGACAGCATTGTTATAGAAGAATTAGCCGAGCGATTGCAAAATACCGGTATTAAAGCATTAACGATACATGGTAGGACTAGAAATCAGCTGTACAGAGGAAGTGCTAACTGGGAAATAATAGCTCGTGTTAAAAATAATCCGCGTTTACACATTCCTATTATTGGTAATGGTGATATTGACAGCCCACAAAAAGCCAAAGAAGCTTTTGATAAATTTGGTGTTGACGGGGTAATGATAGGGCGTGCGACTTATGGCAGACCCTATATTTTTAAAGAAATAAAACACTTTTTGGACAAAGGCGAAGAAATGCACCCTTTGAGTCTTAAAGAAAAGGTTGATTTAGCTAAGATGCACTTTCGTAAATCAATTGAATATAAGGGTGTGCCGCGTGGAGTTTATGAAATGCGCCGGCATTTAGTTTCCTATTTTAAAGGAATTCCTCATTTTAAGGAAATGCGAATGAAACTGGTTACTACCGATGAACCCGAAAAAGTATTGGAATTAATTGATTCAATTTACATTGAGTTCGCTGAACAAAATAATTAGCTTGCAAAAATCATAATAAGTTTTTATTTGGTAAATTAAGGGTCTTTTCATATTTTGTGGTATAAATTAAAAATTTACTAATTATGAAATACACAAAACTTGGAAAAAACGGTTCCCAAATATCCACGGTTGGCTTTGGAGCATGGGGCATTAGCGGACAAGATTGGGGAAAAACAGATGATAAAGAATCAATGAAAGCACTTCATCATGCCTTGGATAAAGGTGTTACTTTTATTGATACGGCAGATACCTACGGATTTGGACATTCCGAAGAATTGATTGCTAAAGTTATTAAAGAGCGTGGCAAATCTGATAATCTGCTTATTGCCACCAAAGCGGGTAATGATTTTTACCCCTATCTTGAAAATCAAAATAAACACAAAATTACTCCTATTAATCCAAATTACTCAAAAGAATATTTGATAAGTGCTGCTGAAAAAAGCCTTAAACGACTGGGTGTTGAAACGCTTGATGTATTACAATTACACAGCCCCGGTACAGAATTGCTTGAACGCGATGAACCTTGGGAAGCACTTGAAACTTTAAAAAAGCAAGGTAAGATTAAACTGGCAGGTTGGAGTGTTCAATCGTTTATGGAAATAGAACAGGCTTTTATTTTAGAACGTCATCACGATTTAATTGATGTTATACAAGTGCGATACAATTTATTGGAACGAGATGCTGAAAAAGAACTTTTTCCCTTGGCATTAAAATACGGTACCGGTGTAATTATCCGTATTCCGATACTTTTTGGGCTTTTAGCCGGAAAATTTAACCGTAACAGCCGTTTTGGTAAAGATGACCATCGCAATTTTAACCTTTCGCCTGAAAAACTAAGTGCTTATTTGGATAAATTAGATAAAATGAAAGATTTTTTCGATAAGTATAAAGATTATAGTTATGCCCAATTAAGTCTTCGGTTTTGTATTGCTCATCCTGCAGCTGATGTTGTTATTCCGGGTATGAAAACCATAAAACAAGTGGAAGAAAATATTATAGCTTCTGATTTGGATTTTATTCGCTTTGAAGATTTTCCT
>JAKIUH010000253.1 GCA_021647685.1 Bacteroidales bacterium | reverse complement strand
ATTTGTTTAAAAAATCTGCCGCACAAGGAAATACCGATGCACAATATAATATAGGCTGGATGTATTATAAAGGCGAAGGAGTAGCTCAAAACAAGCATCAAGCAGCAGTTTGGATAAAAAAAGCAATGGACAATGGTAACGCCAAAGCCAAATCGGTGTGGAAACAATTTGAATTAAGCAAATATTTATAAGTCTTTTCTGCCGGGCAATTTAATTGATTATAAGTGAGGATGTGACTTTATTAATTAAATAACTGTAAGACGCTACTTTTTTAATAAGTCTCACCCCAACTTGTGCTCATATATATACCATCCAATGAACAACTACTAATGCTCCCCAAAATTTTAAGTCAGAGATTCTGACTCCTCAAAATAATTTCGCAAAGCCGGCAATTAATCATTTAACATTTTTTAACACAATAAGTGGTGAAAATCAGCGTTTTTGAAGCAACCTGATTAGCTAATTTTGCATCCTGATAATGAGATTTTTATTAGAGTGTCATGTCAAGCATGTTTTAGTCACACCAAGTTTCGTTCTTTTTGCGTAGAGCAAGGCAAAAATAACTTCAACTAATATGACACAACATACTTGACATAACACTAGTTTTTTTTGAACCAAAATTTTAACAGGAAAATTTAATATATGCTGATTTCATCCATACCCAATATTCTTACCAGGATGTTCCCTTCGCTTGTGTGGAAAGTTAATGAAACACAAAAAGTTGTTTACTTAACTTTTGACGATGGACCCATACCGGAAACCACTGAATGGATTTTGAATACTTTAAAACAATTTGATGCAAAAGCAACTTTCTTTTGTGTAGGTGATAATGTACATAAATATCCTGAATTATTTGATAAAATATTAAAAGAAGGACATCGGGTAGGAAACCACACATATAATCATTTAAACGGATGGAACACGAATGTGGATGAATACATTGAAAACATTGAAAAGGCAGCAAGACTAATCAAATCTAATCTTTTTCGCCCGCCACGCGGTATGATACGTATCGATCAAGCAAAAAAATTATTGGAAAAATATCATATTGTAATGTGGAACGTGCTAAGTGTTGATTACGATAAAGACATAAGTCCTCAACAATGCCTGAAAAATGTAACTTCAAATGCAAAAAAAGGCTCAATAATCGTATTCCACGATTCAATCAAAGCACGTAAAAATATGATGTATGCCCTGCCTAAAACATTAGAATACTATGCGGAAAAAGGATACCGTTTTGCTACCTTGAATTTTGCAAATATTAAAGAAAGTCAACCCAGCAAAGTTGAACTTGCTCTTGCCTATGCTTTTTCCAGATAAAAAATCAGAAAAGGCTTTTTTCATTAAAAAAGACCTGTTGATTTTCATCCTTGTTAAAGATAATTGATTATATTTGTAGTAAGTTAAATCTTAAAATTAAATAATTATGGAAAGTGGAACAGGTAAAATAATTGCCGCCTTCTTGGCCGGTGCAGCAGCAGGTGCAAGTTTAGGTTTATTATTAGCACCTGATAAAGGTGAAGAAACCCGTCAAAAATTAAAAGAAACTTTTGACGAGCTTGGTGAAAAAGCGCAAGAGGCATACAAAAAAGCACAAGATGCCTACGAGAAACTCACACAACAACAACAAACTGAAAAAAAGAAGGCTTAACTTTCGATTCCGTTAATAGGTAAAGAAATTCATCAATTTACCGGAAACAGTAGTTGCAAATAATTATTTTTTCTGTCTTTTTGCAATTATTGGTTAAACACTATGAATTTAAGAATTTCCCTTTATTAATCCGGTTTAAGATATTTTACCGGACCTTAATAATTTCCCCTGCAAAGGGGAATTTTGTTTAAAAATAAAAAGCAATGCAAGAAAACGAAGATTTCAATTTTTCAGGTGAAATAGGAAAACTAATTCAAGAAATCAAGGAATATATTGAATTAAAATATGATATAGCTCGGCTTGATTTTACCGAAAAAATTGTCCGTATTATTTCGGTATTTTTTGGTATCATGACCTTTTTTGTTATTGTTCCGGGTGTTTTAATGTTTTTTTCTTTCGCTTTGGCCTATTATCTTGGCGATGTACTGGGGGCTAATTATTGGGGTTTTATGATTGTCGGAGGAATTTATTTATTCTTTGGAATAATCTTTATTATTTTTAAAAAGAAATTTATTACCAAACCAATTATTAAAACTTTAACCGAAGCAATCTTAAAAGAAACGGATTAAATATGAAGAAAACAATTGATTAGAAGAATGCTTTGTCCCGTTTATTAAAAATATCCATAAAATTAGAATAAAATATCAATTGATTCATTGAATTATGAAGATTCAAAAAGAACACGAAATAACAAACTTTGAAGATTTACGCGCAAAAAAAGCAGAACTGCAAAAAAAAGCACGTAAAAAAGAAAAGAAAATACGGAAAAAAATAAATAAGCTCACATCCAAAACAACAGTTCCTATGGTTTACGATGAGCTTTTATCAGAGTTTGAATTACAAACCGGTTTAATGCAAATGTTGCCTTATATTCTAAAATACGGCGGACACATTACACACTTAAAAATATTTGACAGCATTAGAAATACTCCTTGGAAACGATTTGCCATTATGATGGCAGGTGCTTTCGGGACAGGACTTTATACCTATTATAATCTTACAAAAAAAGCGGAACAAAAACAACAAAAGAACCATCCTAAAGAAGAAAAAAAAGGAGATCAAGAAAAAAAGGAAAACCCAAACGGAAATTTATTCATTTAATAAACTTCCGCAACGATTACAATAAACAGCTTGTTCATCATGATCTTCGTGCAAGCAATTTGGGCAAACTTGGGTAATTATTTTTTCTTTACGCGAAGCAAGCGCCATTTCTGTACTTACTATTCCTGTTGGCACGGCAATAATACCATATCCTAAAATCATAACTAAGCTCGCGATAAATTGACCAACAGGTGTTACAGGAGCAATATCACCATACCCAACCGTTGTAAGCGTTACAATTGCCCAATAAATTGATTGTGGAATACTGGTAAATCCATTTTCTTCACCTTCAACAAAATACATAACAGTACCAATAATTACAACCAACATAATCACCGAATACAAAAAAACACTTATTTTAGCACGGCTGGCTTTTAGGGCGGTCATAATTGTTTTACTTGCAGAAACATATCGGCTCAGTTTTAAAATCCGGAAAATTCGCAATAAACGCAATGCGCGGATAACAATAAAACCACTCATCCCGCCAAAAATCAAGCCCAAATAGGAAGGTATAACGGAAAGAAAATCTATAATACCATAAAAACTAAAAATATAAACAACCGGTTTTTTAACAATCCAAATACGTAGAAAATACTCAATGGTAAAAAAGCCGGTAATAATCCATTCAATCAGGTATAATGTTTCGGCATACTTCTTATTTATTCCGGGAACACTTTCGAGCATTACCACCAAAATGCTCACAGATATAGTAAAAAGCAAAAGCACATCAAAAGCTTTTCCTTTTGGTGTGTCTGCTTCAAAAACAATTTCGTATAATTTGTCTTTAAGTTTACTCATAAACGAATAAACAAAAGCATAAAATGTTCAAACAATGAAACGGAACATTTAAGCTTCGTCTTCTAAATAAAAAATATCTTCAAGTTTAACATTAAAAAATTGAGCAATTTTTAATGCCAAAACAGTCGATGGAACAAATTTTCCCGTTTCAATGGCATGAATAGTTTGCCTGGAAACATCAACTTTACTAGCCAATTCTGCTTGGGTAATTTTATGTCTGGCGCGTTCAACTCTAATGGTATTTTGCATCTTTTTACTATTTATAGGTTACTATTTTCTTTTTCGGTATCTAATTGAAAAAGCTCATCAAAGTCTATTTCAAAATATTTTGCCATTCTAAGTGCTAAATGGATTGATGGCACAAATTTGCCGGCTTCAACTGCATGTATGGTTTGCCTTGACACGTGAATAGCCTCCGCAAGTTCAGCCTGCGTTATTTTTTTCCGAGCTCTTTCCACTCTAATGGTATTTGATAATACTGCCATAATATTTAGTTATAATTATTGTTTAATAAAGTTTCAAAAAGTGTACCAAAATCAACTTTAATAAGCATAGAGTATTTTAAAATTGTTAAAAATCTTATTTTAATATTCATTTTATACACTATACTTTGCATTTTAATATATTTGATATTTGTTTAAGAACTTTTATTCTCAAAAAAAGTAAAAGCAATAGATATAATTTCCATAAAACTTTAACTTTTTCAAATTTATATATCCAATTTGTATGCCAATTTTTTTATCTTTAAGAAATAGCTTGTAAAGAAATTTTAAAGCTTGATCTAATTTTTCATAAAAAGTATCGTTATACCTTAAATCTGCAACTATGTTCGTAGCAAAAAGCCAAAAGCCAGTCGCACCCTGACTTCACTTCGTAAAATTTATTTTTTGGGTTCATTTCTATTCCCTTTGGGTCAGTTGCTCTGAATTTAGATTTTCAGGTTTACAATTAAAAAAGCCCGAAGGAAAATCCCACGGGCTTTAATAATATCTGATTTTTAAAAATTATCTTAGGGCTGCTTGTGCTGCGGCTAATCGTGCAATCGGTACACGGTAAGGAGAACAACTTACATAGTGTAATCCTGCACAATGACAGAACTCAACAGATGAAGGCTCACCACCGTGTTCGCCACAGATACCCAATTTAATATCCGGACGTGTTTGTTGTCCTTTTTTAACAGCCATTTCAACTAACTGCCCCACACCTTCTTGGTCTAGTACCTCAAACGGGTCGTGTTTTAAGATACCTTTTTCAATATAAATAGGCAAGAATTTACCGGCATCATCACGAGAATAACCAAAAGTCATTTGCGTAAGGTCGTTTGTACCAAAAGAGAAGAATTCTGCAGATTGCGCAATTTGGTCGGCAGTTAAAGCTGCACGAGGTATTTCAATCATAGTACCCACCAAATAATCAATTTTATCACCTCTTTCTTCAAATAGTTTATCGGCAGTAGCACGAACAATTTCTTCCTGCATTTTCATTTCGGCTAAGGTTCCTGTTAAAGGAATCATAATTTCGGGATGTGCATTAACACCTTTTTGTTTTAGATTTAAAGCAGCTTCCAAAATAGCACGGGTTTGCATCTCAGTAATTTCAGGATATGTATTTCCAAGACGGCAGCCACGATGTCCTAACATCGGGTTAAATTCTGATAAATCTTCTACTTTTTGTTTGATTACCGAAACATCAACGCCCATTACCTCAGCCATTTCTTGTTGTCCTTTTTCATCATGAGGAACAAACTCATGTAAAGGCGGATCCAATAAACGAACGGTTACGGGTAAATCGTGCATTGCTTCAAAAATACCTTCAAAATCTTTTCTTTGAATAGGTAATAGTTTTTCTAATGCTTCGCGACGACCTGCCTCATCTTCGGCTAAAATCATTTCGCGCATGGCAATGATTTTTTCTCCTTCAAAGAACATATGCTCGGTACGTGTTAAACCAATACCTTTTGCTCCAAAATCGCGTGCAACTTTTGAATCGTGCGGAGTATCGGCATTTGTTCGAACATACATGCGTGCATATTTATCGGATAATTCCATTAATTTACCGAAATCACCGCTTAATTCAGGATCAATGGTTTCAATTTTACCTTCGTAAACTTCGCCGGTTGAACCGTTTAAAGAAATCCAATCGCCTTCTTTAATGGTTTTTCCGTCCATAACCATTGTACGGGTTTTGTAATCAATTTTAATGCTTCCTGCTCCTGATACACAGCATTTACCCATTCCGCGAGCCACAACTGCAGCGTGAGAAGTCATCCCTCCGCGAGCGGTTAAAATACCATTGGCAATATTCATCCCTTCAAGGTCTTCGGGAGAAGTTTCGATACGTACCAATAATGAGTTCGGATATTTATTTGCTTCATCGGCAAAGAAAATAACCTGACCTGTAGCTGCTCCGGGAGAAGCCGGTAAACCTTTTGCTAAAACTTTAGCACCTGCCATTGCTTCTTTTTTGAATACAGGGTGCAAGAGTTCGTCTAATTTATTAGGTTCTTGTCTTAAAAGAGCTTCTTTTTCGTCAATAATACCTTGTTTAAGCATATCCATGGCAATTTTCACCATAGCAGCACCGGTACGCTTACCGTTACGAGTTTGCAACAACCATAATTTACCGTCTTGAATGGTAAATTCAAGGTCTTGCATATCGCGATAATGATCTTCGAGCTTTTGTTGAACTGCATCAAGTTCTTTATACAATTCGGGCATTGCTTCTTCTAATGAAGGATATTTGCTTGCTCTTTCTTCTTCGGATACATGTGCCAATTTTGCCCAACGCAAAGAACCTTCTTTTGTAATTTGTTGCGGAGTACGAATACCGGCAACCACATCTTCGCCTTGTGCATTAATTAAATATTCGCCGTTGAAAATGTCTTCACCTGTTGCAGCATCGCGTGTAAAAGCAACACCTGTAGCAGAATTATCGCCCATATTACCAAATACCATAGATTGAATATTGACCGCCGTTCCCCAATCGGCAGAGATGTCATGAATATTCCTGTAAGTAATCGCCCGCGGCACCATCCATGAACCGAATACTGCACCAATCGCACCCCAAAGCTGTTCTTGTGGATCTTCTGGGAAGGGGCGACCCAGCTCACGTTCGACCATTTCTTTATATTTACCAACATATTTATTATAAACTCATTTAATATTTGAATTTAAAGTATTATACACAGTT
>JAKIUH010000252.1 GCA_021647685.1 Bacteroidales bacterium | reverse complement strand
CGATTGAAAGCTTTCAGGCTTTTGAAAAGGAGTATATTGCAGGTTTGCATCTTGGAGCAACTACTCCGTCTTTTGATACGGAAAGCCGTGTAGATAAAGAATACCCTACCGAACATATAAGTTTAGAACTCATTAAGAAAGTATTAGAAACATTTATTGGTGTTCAGGAACAAATACCACCGATTTTTTCGGCTAAAAAAGTAAACGGACAAAGAGCATATAAAAACGCTCGAAAAGGCATAGATGTTGAAATAAAACCATCGACCATTGAAATTAAAGAAATTGAAATTTTAAAATTTGAATTACCCGAATTAATTATCCGGGTTAAGTGCGGAAAAGGTACTTATATTCGTGCATTGGCACGTGATATTGGGAAACGTTTAAATTCAGGAGCTTATCTAAGTTCGCTTCGCAGAACAAAAATTGGTAATTTTTCGGTTGATGAAGCTATGTCAGTTAATGATTTTAAAGAACAATTGGATAAAGAAATTTTGATATCTGAGAATAAAGAATAATTGTTAAACATTTAAATTTATACTCATGCAACACCTGATTAGCGTTTATCCGTAAAAAGTCAGTTATTCAGGGAGCTTACATGATGTGATTAATAATAATAAAAAGAAAATATCATGAAATTGTCAAAATTCAAATTTGACCTGCCCAAAGAATTAATTGCCACACATCCGGCAAAGGAAAGAGATGAATCGCGCTTAATGGTTTTACACAGAGAAACCGGTAAAATTGAGCACAAAATTTTTAAAGATATACTTGAATATTTTGACGATAAGGATGTTTTTGTGTTTAATGATACAAAAGTTTTTCCTGCACGATTATATGGAAACAAAGAAAAAACAGGTGCCAAAATTGAAGTATTCTTACTTAGAGAATTGAATCAAGATCAACGTTTATGGGATGTTTTGGTGGATCCTGCACGGAAAATCAGAATTGGAAATAAATTGTATTTTGGAGAAAACGATTTATTGGTTGCCGAAGTAATTGACAATACCACTTCGCGTGGAAGAACTTTGCGCTTTTTATACGATGGACCCTATGATGAATTTAAAAAAGTACTGTATGAATTGGGAGAAACTCCATTGCCTAAATTTATTGAGCGTGAAGTAGAGCCCGAAGACAGTGAGCGTTATCAAACTATTTTTGCAAAACATATTGGTGCTGTGGCTGCACCAACCGCAGGAATGCATTTTAGTAAACAATTAATGAAACGTCTTGAAATTAAAGGTGTTGAATTTGGGTACATCACACTTCATGCAGGGCTTGGAAATTTCAGGGGAGTAGATGTTGAAGATTTAACCAAACATAAAATGGATTCGGAAGAAATTTATATTCCCGATGAAACGGTTGATTTGGTAAACAAAGCAAAAACACACAGAAGACAAGTATGTGCTGTTGGAACAACGGTTATCAGAACTCTGGAAAGCTCAGTATCTACTCAAGGTGAGTTAAAACCATTCAAAGGCTGGACCAATAAATTTATTTTTCCGCCTTATGAATTTAGTGTGCCTACAAGTATGGTAACTAATTTTCATTTACCTTTAACAACTTTGGTAATGACTTCGGCTGCTTTTGCCGGCTATGACTTTTTATTCGAAGCTTATGAAGTAGCGAAGAAAGAAGGATACCGTTTCGGTACCTATGGTGATGCGATGCTGATTTTATAAGTTTTTTTTGGAAAATATAAACGCTTGTATTCTTTATTTTAAAGCTTACAAGCGTTTTTTTATTTTTTGAAATCAACAAATAAAACTCAGCTTAAAGGCAGTTTGTACCTTCTTTTTTTATCAAAACGATAAAATGCATTGGCAACAGCCGCAGCAGTAGGCACTAAACCTATTTCACCGATACCTTTTGCTCCGTAGGGTCCCACAGGGTCTTTTACTTCAACCCCTTTAACTACAATTTCAGGAGTTTCATGTGCACGCAAAACACCAAGTTTTCGCATCTTATCATGTACCAAATAACCTTCTTTCATCGGAAGATTTTCGCGTAAGGCATAACCCAAACCCATGTGTACACCTCCTTCAATTTGCCCTTCAAAAAGCATAGGGTTCATAATTTTTCCTGCATCGTGGGCAGCCACCATTTTTTCAATCTTACCTTTTTCATTTAAAATACACACTTGCGCAGCATATCCATAAGAATAGTGTGTTATTTGTTCGTCAACATCACTGCCGGGTTTGGTTGTCCAGTCACAAACATAAGCGCCTGAATATGTTTTGCCTGTCAATGCCGATAAAGATTTACTACGTAAATCTTCTTTCATACTTTTAGCTGCATTAATAACAGCCAAGCCTACTAATGCCGTTGCCCTTGAAGAGGTGGTCATGCCGGTTTTTATTTGTGCTTCGGTATCTACCACTACTTCAACAAAATCAGGATTAATACCGGTTTCTTCACAAAGAGTTTGCAGTGCCATATTGTGTACTCCTTGCCCCATTTCTGTCCAACCGTGATGCAACTGAATATGTTTTTCGGAAATAATTTTAATTTTTACTTTCGATTCATCAATCATACCGTTTCCTACGCCAGAGTTTTTGATGGCACAAGCCAGCCCGGCATATTTAGCTTTGTAAAAATCATCTTTAACCGCTTCAAGGCAGGCACGCACACCTACTCCATACAATTTTTGACCTGTTGAAGTACTTAAACCATCGGTTAAAGCATTGTCATAACGGAACTTCCAGCGGTCAAAACCTGCTTGTTCACAAATTTCATCAATACAACTTTCCAAAGCAAATGCTACTTGATTTGCTCCGAAACCCCGCATTGCACCTGACGGAATATTATTGGTATATACGGTTTTCGCTTCAATATCTACTGTGGGGATATAATAAGCACCCGAAGCATGACCTGCTACACGTTCCAAAACTTTTATGCCTACGGATGCATAAGCACCGGTGTCACCCACAGCACGCAGTTTTAAAGCAGTTAGTTTTCCGTTCTCATCAGCGGCAAGCGTTATATCCATAAAAATAGGATGACGCTTGGGGTGTAAACGTATTGATTCTTCCCGTGTGAGTGTAAGTTTTACCGGTTTTTGTAATAAAAATGCAAACAAAGCCGTATGTCCCTGTATGCTCAAATCTTCTTTTCCACCAAATCCGCCTCCGTTAGGTACCAATTCTACCTGTACCTTTTCCTCTGATAAATTTAAAATTTCGGCAATCTGTCTGCGGTCTTCATACACTCCTTGCGATTGACTGTACAGCTTTATACCGTCATCAAAAGGTAATGCTACGGCACTTTCTTTTTCTAAAAAAGCATGTTCGATACGTTGTGTTTCATAATGTCCTTGAACAAGGTATTTCGATTTTTTTAATGCACCCTCAATATCGCCAATAGTAAATTGTGTGGTGTCAAAATTATTGGGACGTTCAGTATGAACACGCTCACCATTCATGGCATCAAAAGGGTCAGTTACGGGTTTGAATACTTCGTATTCAACATGTATTAGCTCAACGGCTTTACGTGCTATTTCTTCACTATCTGCAACTACTCCGGCAATTACATCACCAATATAATGTGTGGTTTCTCCTTGGTCAATCATTACTGACCAATCAGGAATTATTAAACCTATTTTTTTAGCTCCGGGAATATCTTTTGCCGTAAAAATACGCTGTACGCCTGTTAGGCTTTCAGCAGCTGAAGTGTCAATTTTAAGAACTTTTGCTTTGGGATAATCACTAAATTTAAGGGCTGCAAACAGCATCCCGTCAAGAAAAATATCATCGGTAAAATTACGTTTACCAATCGCAGTTTCATAAGCTCGGTATTTAGTGTGCGAAACTCCAATTTTACCACTTGTTTTCCGTAATTCCAATTTGTCTTGTTTACGGATTGCTTTGGCTGCCGATAAAATTCCTTTTTCAATTTTTTTATATCATGTACAACGGCAAAGATGGGGTTTTATTGCTTTTTTTACTTCTTCAATGCTCGGCTGTGGATTTTCTTGTAATAAAACTTTTGTGCGACTAATAAATCCGGGCGTGCAAAAGCCGCATTGCACCGCACCTTCATTAACAAATGCTTTGGCTATAGTATCCAAAACATATTCGGGAAAGCCTTCGGGTGTAAATATTTCGGCATTTTGCAGTGATTCAATTTTTGTTAAACAAGCAAGTTTTGCTTTTCCGTTAATTTCTACCGTGCAAGCCCCACATGCACCTTGCCCCGAACATCCGTCTTTTACTGCGGTAAGTTTTAAATCGTTACGCAAATAGTGTAATAAATTTTGCGTAGGATTAGCGGTATATTCAATATTTTTGCCGTTGAGTTTAAATTTTATCATATTAAAAGATTTAGCATAAATATATTTGCCATAAAATTAAGAAATATTTTTAAAGGAGGCTTTATTAATTGTTGAATATACCCGTAAAAATTAAAAAACCGCAAACATAGTTTGCGGTTTTAAGGATATTTAAAAGTATGAATTTCTATTTTTGAGCAAGCTCAGCGGGTTCCGTTTTCCAATCTTCGGGTATATCAGCCGTAAGCGATTTTAAGAAAGTAACAATGTCATTTACTTGCTCATCGCTTAAATCTTTATTTAATTCTAATTTTGCCATAATTCTAACCGCTTCATTTAAATCGGCAACCGAACCATCATGAAAATAAGGATAGGTTTTTTCAATATTGCGCAAAATGGGTACTTTAAACATAAATTTATCCGCTTCATTTTGGCTTACATCATAGCGACCGTTATCAATGGTTTTTGACTTTGTTAATTCGGCATAATCACCAAATAATCCAAATTTTTGATACATAGTACCACCCAAGTTTTCACCAATATGACAAGTAGTACAACCAACTTCCATAAAAGTTTTCAAGCCTTTTTGTTCCTGCTCATTTAAAGCATCCTCTTTGCCTGCCAAAAACTCATCAAAGCGCGTAGGAGTAATAAGCGTACGTTCAAAAGCACCAATTGCTTTTTTCAGATTATCAAAGTTAACCGGGTTCTCTTCATTCGGAAAAGCAGCTTTAAATAATTGCTGATACATATCTGCTTTTAAAAGACGATCGATAACAATTTTTTCATCGGGCATAGCCATTTCAGCAGGATTTAGCACCGGTCCGCCGGCTTGCGCTTCTACATCGGGTTCGCGTCCGTCCCAAAACTGTCTGAATTGCAAAGCAGAATTATAAACTGTTGGTGAGTTACGTACTCCGGGTTTACCATTATCGCCGGGTGAAGTAGATAGATTATCTACACCATAGGTGGCTAAGTTATGACAAGTATTACAGCTTTGCGTTTGATTTTTTGATAAGCGCTTGTCGAAATACAATACTTTACCCAATTTTACTTTTTCATTGGTAATTTTATTATCCGGATTTTCGGCAGTTTTGGGTAAAACTTTGAAAAAAACTTTAGCCTTTGTTAATAATTCATTTTCGGTATTCGCATTTTCCTCATTTTTTGGTTTATCTGAATTATCTCCATTAGAACATGACCAAGCGAACAATGCTAAAAGTGTAATTAGTACAGTTAATTTCCTCATAGTACAAAAAATTTAAGTTAATTAATTATTGATATTGTTAATACTATCTTGATAACACATTGACAATAAGCGGCACAAAATCATAAGGCAAAACTTCAACTCTATAATTATTAAAGTTCTGCCAGCATTTGCTGCACCAAAAAATTCAAAATTTATCAAAAATCAAGCACTTTATAAACAAACACTAAATTTTAAAAGCTATTTGTCATTTTTTTTTACTTATAATGTAGGGTTTTGCTTTCTTAATATGTATAATATCTATAATATAGTAAATAATTATTTACCTTTAATCAAAATTGAAAATGCCAAATTATCGAAATTTTGATTTATCTAAATTGAAAAAATAAGTTTTGCTCAAAAATAAATAATATCAAGGAAAGTTTTTTATTTTTATCCAAATAATTCCAAAATTAATCTTTAAGCCGATTTAAAATTGCAAGAAGCAGAAAAAAATATTGAACCGGAAGACATCAAAATAAAAAAAACATTAAAAGAAAAAAAAAGAAAACGCTTAAAAACAAGTATTTATTCAGCGATTATTTTTATCTTAGTTTTTGATTTTTTCTTGTATTTTTTTGCCACTCCGGTATTTAAAATTTATATCCAAAATAAAGATAAAGAAAACCTGTTGTATCTATTTCCTTATACTTAAATCCTGGAACATACACAAAATTCACACTTACATCTTCATAGTAAAAATTAACAGCAGGTCCAAAACCTCCCGTTAAACCGTACTTTCCAGCCCCTCTACCTTTATCATCATCTGTATAGATTTTTTTTATACCGAAAAATCCAGTGAGCCCTATAGCGGTGTCAACGAGACCTGTATCAAAACGATAATAATGTCCTAACCCAATAGTCACTTGTGGATTTTCAAAAGAATCATTTAAAAGTAACACATTCGTAGCAAAATATATATCGCTGTATTTTTCAAAAAAAGTATATTCATATCCCACACCATAATTAACGGCATTATATTTTTCACCAAAACGGTCATACGTATGTTCGTGCATAGTAAACCCACTTAGTAACATTCTTTGCTCTGTAGCATACATCATAAAAGGTACTAAAAGCACCATAATATATTTCATTTTTATCCCCAATTTTTATAAATTTTTTACTCTAAATATAATCAAAATACTATCTTATGCCATTTTATCTACCAATCTCTCCAACACACCTTTAATCAACCCTTCATACGCCTCCAAATCCTTAACACTCACTTCAT
>JAKIUH010000002.1 GCA_021647685.1 Bacteroidales bacterium | reverse complement strand
TTGTATTGCGTTTGTAACGTATGAGTAGTTCATATTTACATGAGGCTGCATAAACTCAATGGCTTTTTTTTGCAAATAAGCAGGCAATGTATCTTTTAAGTTTGTTTGTGAAAAGCTGGTTGTGCAATACAGTATTGAGAAAATAATAAATAAAAATTGCTTTTTTTGATTCATTAAAAATGTATTTAAAGTTTGTTTAAAGATACAAAAAAATCCCAAAACAGAAAATTTCCATTTTGGGATTAAAGCCTGCACTATTTAGCGACTTATTTTTTATTTGCTTTACCGGGTAGTGATTTCATAATCTCAGCTATCACTTTTGGTGTATTCCGTTCTCTTGTTTTGGGATTTTTGTCAACTGTTCCAACGCCAATTCCTTGCCATATTAATTTTTTAGTACTGTTATCAAAAATATCAATAATTAAAGTACCAACAGTATAAGTTTCAGTATTATAAGTTGTCTGGTTTGTTCCCATTCTAAAACCCGGACCATATCCATAATACCCAAATCCTGCATAATATCCGTATCCACCCATATAGGTTGAATAAGCGGTTGTTTGCTCTTTTTGCTCTAAAATAATATAGGCACTAACGCTTACATCGCTATTTGATTCGGCATATGTATATCCGCGTAACTCCATTTCCTGCTTTATTGCATCAACTATTCTTTTTCTGTCAAAATCATTCACCATGGATGAAACATCCTCGCGCCAAGGTAATAGGTTATAAGTTTTAAATTTGCTGAAATTTACATTCGGGTCATAATCACTGGTAACTTTTAGTGTAGAGCATGCGCCCAGTATCAATGTTACAGCAAAAAGCAATACAAAAATTTTCTTCATATCTTCTAATTTTATTATTTAAATGAAAAACAAATATACAATAAATTATTTTTTAAGGATAAGTAAATAAACTATTTAACATTTTTCAACCGCTTGTGTTCAGCTAATTTCTTATTGGTATTTTACAACAAGTTTGCAATTTTATGCATGAGCTCGTCCGGATTAATAGGCTTTTGTATGTAATCATTGCAGCCGGCTTTTTTACACTGTTGCCTGTAATCTTCTTCTTTAAAAGCAGATTGTACAATAATAGGAATGTTTTTGAGTGACCTGATTTTTTTTGCAGCTTGAATGCCATTTAACCGGGGTAGCTGCAAATCCATTAAGACCAAATCAATTTTTGTTGCAGCCATAACTTTCTCAATTGCTTCAATACCGTCAGAAGCCGTTATTATTTTTACGCCTGTTGATTTTAAAATTTCATTAATTAAAAGAACCGACTCATACACATCATCTACAATTAGAATTGTTTTATTTTGCCAACTCTGTTCTTTTTTATTTTCACTCTCTTCTTTTTCGTCTATAATACTGACAGGAATGGAAAAATAAAAATGAGCACCTGCTCCTTCACTGCTTTGTAACCAAATTTGTCCTTGCATAAGGTCAATTAAGGCTTTTACAATAGATAAGCCTAATCCGGTTCCGCCATACTTACGTGTTTTTGTATCGTCAACTTGTCGAAATTTCAGAAAAATTATTTGTTGTTTTTCCTTTGAAATACCAATACCTGTATCTTTAACAAAGAATACAAATTTTCTATTTTCTTGTAATTTATAACCAATAGTAATTGTCCCTTGTTCGGTAAATTTAATGGCATTTCGTATAAGTTTTGAGAAAACCATTGCTAATTTATTTTTATCTGCTTCAAGCTTTACTACCATATCGGGTATATCGAGCAAAAGACTTATGTTTTTGCTTTCCTGTACATAAATTTCTCTGTTAAAAGTTTCAAATAAATCTTGAAAAAAATCACATAAAAGAAAAACAGATGGAGACAGCTTAATTTCATTAATTTGTAGTTTGGAAATTAATAATATATCATCAATAATATTGAGTAGCTGTTTACTGTTTATTTGAATCAGGTCAAGAAATTTTATTGATTTTTCGGGGGCTAATTCATAATCACGAATTAAGGAGGTAAAACCTAGAATTGCATTTAAAGGTGTTCTAATTTCGTGCGACATATTTGCCAGAAAAGAAGATTTTAAACGGTCTGATTCTTCTGCCTTCTCTTTTGCTTTTTTAAGTTCTGCTTCTACTTTTTTCTTTTCGGTAATATCCTCTTTTATAGCCATAAAATGAGTTATTTCGCCCAACTCATTTTTGATAGGAGTAATCATGGTACTTTCCCAGTAGAAAGTTCCGTCTTTCTTTTTATTAAATAATTCTCCTGTCCAGCTTTTGCCTGCTAAAATTGTATTCCATAAATTTTGATAAAACTCATTTGAATGATGTCCTGATTTCAATATTCTGGGAGTTTTCCCCATGATTTCATCTAAAGAATAACCGGTAAGTTTATGAAATTTTTCATTCACAAAAATAATTTCACCGTCTTTATTAGTAACCACTACGCAGGCAGGTGTTCTGTTAATGCCCTCTGATAAAATTTTTAACTGCAATTCTTTCTTTTTTTGCTCGGTATAATCTTCAACAATCGATAATACTTTATTGTTGCTCGATTTTTCTGCCGGTAAGATATGGACACGAACAAATAGCTCTTTTTTCCAAACAGAAGTGTAATTATAAACTTTATGAAAGCTTGTTCCTTCGTTAAAACACCTTTTAATATCGGCTAACAGTTCTGTATTTTTAAGGGTTGGAAGTTCAAAAATATTATATTTCTTGCTGATTTCAGGTGAAGGTGCACCTAATATTTTAGCCATTGAATTATTAATTCCTTCAATAGTACCGTTTTTATTAACAATAAATATCCCTAAAGGGATATTATTAAATAAATTACGAAATCTAAATTCATTGATTTTTATTTTTTCATAGCTGTTTTGAAGTTCAATACGGGCTTTTATTCTATCGCTAATATCTCTGATTATTGAAAAGTAATTTCCATCCGGTAATTTTTTTGATTTCATTTCTACCGAGATTTTTTTTCCTGATTTTGTTAGAATACAGCGCTCTAAAAAAATAGTTTCATTATTTTCAATTTCATTAATTTTAAACGGTTTCTCAGCTAAGCTTTCCTTGTCAAATAATTCAGCTAAAGGTCTTAAAAAAAGTTCATTTTTAGAATAACCGGAAAGAATAGTCATTTGCATATTTACATCAATAATAATCAGTTGATTATTAATGATACATATAGCATCAGGGGCTTCATCTAAAATCTGATGATAATCAAGTTTAGCTTTCACGGTATGTTTGGTTTTATGGATAATAAATTTACTGCTTTTTTTTATATTTTTCAAATTTATAACGACTATTTCAATTACATAAAACCAAAAAAAGGAGCTTTAAGCTCCTTTTTTCATATTGAGTAGTGCATGCCCTTATTCCATATCCATATCCCCACCAAAATCGTCTTGACCTCTACTTTTATTACGTTTATCTTTGTAGTTATTTATTCGATATGTTAAGGAAAGCAATACTACTTGCCCTTGGCGTGTAAATTCAGAATAAGTATAAAAATCTTCGGTTTTGCTCTCAAAATTGTGTCCCATTGTATTAAACATATCTTGAAACTGAAGTGTTACGCTTAATTTTTTCTTAAATAAATCTTGCCTAAGGGCTAAGTTCGCAAAATAAAATGCTCCTCGCGTGCCTTGGGCAGTTACTGACGGGGCAGTATAAAAACCGGTTAATTGTATTCGTGTATTTGTTTTAAATGAAAAGGTATTATTTAATCGCAAACGCCAGTTAAACGATTCTTCTGATATATCTACACCCTCTATTTTTCCTATAATTGAGTAATAATATGTTGAAAGGCTTCCGTTTAAACGCCACCATTTTAAAAGGTTATGATTTGCAACAAATTCAGCACCCAGCGAATTATCATAATTTAGATTATCGTATGTGCGATACAAAACATTGTCTTCTCCCAAAACAGTTACTCTGGTCATAATATTGCTGGTTCTTCGATAAAAGGCTTCAACCGAAACAAAGGATTTTTTAAATCGGTTTTGAAAATTCAACTCGTAAGAATCTACATATTCAGGCTCTAATGCAGGGTTTCCAACTCTTACATTAAATGGGTCGGAATAATCGGGAAAAGGATTTAGATTTCTGCCCCGCGGACGATTTATGCGACGACTATAACTTAACTGTACTTGTTGCTTTTTATTTAGCTCTCGGGTAATGTATGCACTCGGGAAATAATCAAAACGATTTACAGGGTATTTTTCATTGGTTGTATATTGGTCAATTAAACGATCCGTGTATTCCAAACGAAGTCCTAATTTATAATCAAAGCCAAAAATTTGATTGGCAAAAGTACCATAAACTGCTTGAATATTACGCGAGTATTTGGCTGAATTTGTTTTTACTTCATCAATAATCCAAATACCCGATGAATCATTACTATACACATAATCGGAGTTGCTGTAATCCAAACGCCCTTGCCAACCGGCTTCGATCATTCCATTAACTCCAACAGGTGAAGTATAATCAAACTGATAACGGTAACTTTCTCTCGGATTTAGTTCATCTGCTTTTCGTTTTTCCGGGTTATTATCAACAATGTTTCCTTCCTCATCGGTAATGTACTTGTTTTGATGATCTAAACGTCCTCCATCCCATTTTGAATAATACAATAAGGTTTCAAACTTCTGATTGGGCTTTTTAAGCTTTAAGGTATATATTAAATCAATATTATAAGCAGTTCCTGAATATCCGATTGCATTATCTCGCAGATAGTAATCATCAAGGCTGTTAGGTGTAGTCCATTCATGATAATATGAATCGGAGAGTCGTTCAAATTCTCTGTTGCCATATCTACCGGATAGGCTGATTGTATTGTTATCATTAATGTAATAATCAACGCCTCCTTGAAAACCCAATCCGTAAATATTCATATCCCTATCACCTGAGTAACTCATAAAATAAGTAGTATCGGGATAATAAGTAATTCTGTCTTGCATACCTGTTCCGTATCTCATTTCATCACGGTAATCCATACCTGCCACAAAATTAAATTTACCGGTTTTATAATTTAATAAAACATTTCCTTTATACCTGCTTTGAGTTCCGACAGAAAGGTTTACCACACCATTAAAACCGGCAGACCTTTTCTTTTTCATAATAATATTAATAATACCTGCCGCCCCATCCGGGTCAAACTTTGCCGACGGATTGGTAATTATCTCAATATTTTCAATGGAATTAGCCGGAATTTGCTGTAAAATATCATTGGCAGCTAAAACCGTGGGTTTTCCGTCTATAAAAACCGTAAAATTCGTACTTCCACGCAATTCTACATTTCCATCAATATCTACGTTTATAGAAGGTGTATTTTCCAGAATATCCACAGCTGTTCCTCCGGCAGAGTTCATATCCTGACTCACATTTATCACTTTTTTATCAATTTTATATTGTACATGTGCTTTATCGGCAACCACATTTACCGCTTCCATTTCTACAGAGGAAGTTTCCAATACAATTTTTCCTAAATCTTGTTCTACTCCTTGCCCCTTCCCTCTTCCTTTGGGCAACAAATAAACCGGCTTTATTATTTTAGTATTGAAACCAATAAACTTAACATGTACGGCATAAACTCCAAGTTTTATTTTCTCAATTTTAAAATGTCCTTTTGCATCGGTAATTCCGCCGGTGATTAATTTATTATCTCTTATAGAAAATATGGACACTGTGGCGTATTCAACAGGAGTATTGTTTCCATCATAAACCGTTCCGCTTAAAATACCAATTTCAGGAATCTGACGACCTTCGCCACCACCCGGATGTTGTGCCAATATGTTTAAACTAAAACCGATTAAAAAGATTATCCCCGGAAATCTTAAATTTTTCATAATTTACTGTTAAATTTTTAATTTTTAATTAATTTATTAAGGCATAATACTCTTCCTTAAGCTATATGACACAATGTTTGAAAAAAACTTGCGTTGAAAGATGTTTTTTTGTTCTGTCAATAAAAATGTATTTTTGTAAACAGAAAAAATAAGCAAGTAAAATGCAGTTAGCAGAGGAAACATATAACAAATTAAAAAATATTTATCCGGCTCTTGATAAAGATGATTTTTTATTGGTATGGAATTATATTAATGATTTTGAAGACTTTAGAAATAATTCTGCTAATAAAAAATTAAAAACAGCTATTGAAATAAGTAAGATTAGTATCAATGAAATTAATTTAAGTTCTACTACTATCATTGCAGTATTTCTATACGTTTTCACCAAAAATGAGTTATTTGAAAAAGGAAAGCTTGAAAGTATTTTCGGAAAAGAAGTGAGCGAAATTGTTTCCGGCTTATTAAAAATCCCTGTTATTCAATTAGATAAACTAAGCATCCAAACTGAAAAATTTATTAATTTACTATTAACTATTTCAACAGATGTTCGTTCTATTCTAATAAAATTGGCAGAAATGCTATATTGCCTGCGCAATTTAAAAAATGCAGACAGAACAGAACAAATAAAAACCGCTTCTGAAATCTCTGTCTTATATGCTCCTATTGCTCACCGTTTAGGCTTGTATGCCATAAAAACCGAAATGGAAGATCTTTCGATGAAATATCTTCATCCTGAAACATATAAAGATATTGCTAAAAAATTAGAAGCAACAAAGTCTTCGCGTAATCAGTATATTGAGGAGTTTATTGCTCCTTTGAAAAAAGAACTTAAAAAACAAGGTATCCATTGTGAAATAAAAGGTCGCCCGAAATCAATCTATTCAATTTGGAATAAAATGAAAAAACAGGGTGTTGAGTTTGATGAAGTTTACGATAAATTTGCCATTCGAGTAATAATAGATACAGAATTGCCTCAAGAAAAAGCCCAATGCTGGCAAGTATATTCAATAATTACCGATAAATATGTACCCAATCCGAGACGTTTGCGCGATTGGATATCTGCACCCAAAGCAAGCGGTTACGAATCTTTACATACTACTGTAATCGGGCCCAAAGAAAAATGGGTTGAAGTACAAATTCGTACACGCCGCATGGATGAAATTGCAGAAAAAGGTCAAGCGGCACACTGGAAGTATAAAGAAAACAAAGCAGGACAAGCCAAATCCGATTGGTTAGGAAAAATTAGAGAAATACTTGAAAAACCGGATAAATCATTTCAACAATCAACAACAGAAGATAAAGCAAAGCTTTATACCGACGAAATTTTTGTTTTTACTCCTAATGGTGATTTAAAGCGTTTACATCGCGGATATACTGTTTTGGATTTTGCTTTTTCTATTCATACAAATATAGGTGAAAAATGTACCGGAGCCATTGTTAACGGAAAGATTGAAAACATACGTCATGTACTTAAAAATGGTGATGAAGTAAAAGTATTAACCTCAAAAAACCAAAAACCAAAATACGAATGGTTGGAAATTGTTAAAAGCCCACGTGCACGTGCAAAAATTAAGCGCGTTATCAAAGCCGAAACATATAAAGATTTGGATTTAGGAAAAGAAGCCGTAAAACAAAAACTTTCACAATTAAAACTGGATTTTAATGATATTCATATCAATAAATTAGTTGTTTATTTTGGTTTTAAAACAACTTTAGATTTTTATCAAGCAATTGGTGAAGGCAAACTGGATATTCATAAAATTAAAAAAGCTTTTGCAGATATTTCAGAAAAAGAAAACGAAACTCAAATTGAAGAACAAACAGAACTTCGTATTCTTAATAAAAAAATTTCCAAATCAAAAACTCAGGATTATCTTATTATAGAAGACAATCTTCAAACAATTGATTATCAACTTTCTAAATGTTGCAATCCCATACCCGGCGATGAAATTTTTGGTTTTATAACTGTGAGTAAAGGAACAAAAATTCACAAAAAAACCTGTCCGAATGCAAAGGATATGTATGCGCGTTTTCCATACCGTATTGTGGAGGCAAAATGGAATACAGAACATGAGACCGGAGAATTTAATGTACAAATACACATTAATGGAAAAGACAAAGTAGGTATTGTAAATACAATTACGGAAATTATTGCCAAGGAGTTTAAGTTAAATTTGCGTGCATTAACTATTCACCCGAGGAAAGATAATCTTTTTGAAGGAATCATCATTACATCGGTAAATAATACAAAACAACTCAATAATTTAATAGAACGATTGAAAAAAATTGAAGATGTTTACGAAGTAAAACGGAAAGTTAATTAATAAAATATGCTTGTAAATTATAGCGCCGGGCACTAGTGTTATGTCAAGTGTGTTGTGTCGTATAAGTTGAAGTTATTTTTGTGTAGAACAAGGCAAAAATTTTTAGCATAGCAGTAGCTATGGTCAAAATTTTTAATAAAGTTCTACGCAAAAAGAGCGAAACTTGGTGTGACAAAAACATGCTTGACATAACACTAGAAGCGGGAAGCCTGTTTGTCCGCCTTTAATATTCATTTTATAAAAGATATTTGCATATGAAACTATTTATTATTGCTTTAATTGTATTTTTAATGAATGTGCCCTTTGGATATTGGCGTGCTAATGTTCGGAAATTTTCACTTCAATGGGCTTTGGCAATTCATATTCCGGTTCCTTTTGTTATTTTATTACGGGTTTATGGAGATTTAGGTTTTGGTTGGGAAACTTATCCTGTAATGGTAGGTGCTTTTTTTGGCGGTCAGTTTGCAGGAAAAAAACTGTTTGAATATTGGAAAAAGCATTTAAAAGCTGAATTAAGTTCTTGCTTGGTTATGGATGTGTACCATTTGATTAAGGTAAAAAGCTAAGTGATATATTTACTAATTATATCTATAATTTTTTGTGTGTCAATTGGTTTTGAAATATAATCATTGCAACCGGCAGCTAATGATTTTTCTTTGTCTTTGGGCATTGCATTGGCTGTTTGGGCAATGATTACCAAATCAGGTCTGATTTTTTTTATTCGTTTTGTGGCTTCTAAGCCATCAAGTTTAGGCAGTTGTAAATCCATTAAAACGATGTCTATTTGATGAGTTCTTTTGCAAATTTGAAGCGCTTCTAAGCTATCGTATGCTGTAAGAATATTTATACCGAATGGTTTTAATATTTCGATAAGAATTTGCTGGCTGTATATATCATCTTCGACTATTAAAACGGTTTTATTTTTTAAAATTGATTTTGCCTGAAAAACTTTTTTTGGGGGTTCAATGTGTTTTTCCTGAATACGATTTTCATAGGGTATGGTAAAATAAAAAGTTGAACCTTTACCTTTTTTCGATTCAACAAAAATACTGCCGCCAAGAAGTTCAATAAATTCTTTTGAAATAGAGAGTCCCAGTCCTGTACCACCATACATACGTCTATTGGTTTCATCTCCTTGTCTGAACCGGTCAAATACAAAATTTAATTCTTCTTTGGTCATTCCAATACCTGTATCTTTTACTGAAAATAATATTTTGTTCTCTTTGAGAGTATAAGATAGTTCTACAGTACCTGATTCTGTAAATTTTATAGCATTTCCGACTAAATTTATAAATACTTGATTTAAGCGTGTTCTATCGGTAAAAATATAAACGGGATTAGCTGTTTTTTTTATTATTAATTGAATATTAGATTTTTTTTGCTGTTTTAATAATGAATTAAAAAAGATATTTAGCTCACCAAGAAGTTTATTCAAGTCAAATTGTGATTTGTTAATTTTAAGTTGTTTAGCATCGATTTTTGAAATATCAATTATATCATTAATAATTTTTAAAAGATGATTTCCACTGTTTGTGATAATGTCAATGTATTTTTGCATTTCTTTTAATGATAATCCTTCTTGCATTAGTAATTGAGCGAAGCCTAATATAGCATTCATGGGCGTTCTGATTTCATGGCTCATATTTGCCAAAAAGGAAGACTTTAAACGTTCGCTTTCTTCTGCTTTTTCTTTTGCATTTTTAAGTTCTTCAATGAATTTTTTTCGTTCGGTAATATCGCGAATGTGCTCAATTACTTGATAAAGTTCACCTTTTTCGTTAAAAACCGGATAACCTCTTAGTTCTAACCATTTGTTGGATTTTTTATCAAAGCTTTCAATTACTGCAACTTTTTTTGTTTGATAAACTTTTTTTGTAACACATTTATCACAAACATCTGAACAACCTAATAGTTCATAGCACTTTTTACCGGTAACTTCTTTTGGTGTTTTATTTAAGAATTTGTAAGCTGCCTTGTTGTAGCTTATTACATTATAATCCATATCATGAATACCTATTACATCCGGTACAGCATTGAATAATGTTTCTAATAATTTGCTTGTGTTTTTATATTTTTCTCGGCTCTTTTTAAGTGCTTTTTCTACTCTTACTTTATCAGTAATGTCGTGTACAATTATCGACATGAGTTTTTTATTTTTTATAGTAAAAGGCGATGCATACACTTCTACATCTTTGATTGAGCCATCGGCAATTTTATGTTGAAAGCTTAAATAATTTGATTTGTTGACTATTGCTTTTTTCATTTTTTTGTCTATCTCATCGGGGGGAAGCAAATTAATGTCATACATGGATTTTTGCAGTATTTCCTGTTTAGAATACCCGTAAAGTTTTAATGTAGCATTATTTGCATCTACAATGTTTTTGCTTAGAGGATCTATAAGCATCATTGCAGCAAGGTTGTTTTGAAAGTATTTTCTGAATTTTTCTTCGTTATCAATTAATAGTTGTTCTTTTTGTTTTATTTTGTCAATTCTTTTTTTTATGTACAGATAACTGATAATCATTAAAATATTTCCTGAAAGCCAAAAAATAAAAAATATAACTAAAAGATGTAAGGAGTGTTTTTCAATAGATTTGTGTGCTAAAATTAAGGTATTGCTATTCAGGTTTTCTTTAAAGGGGTGATCATCAATAATAGTAAAAATTTCATTGTTTGCAGTAAGAAAAAAAGATAAAATAATAAGAAACCATAGGGTGAATATTGCTACAAAGAAATATTTCAGCTTTGGGGTTTTCATCATACTGAATAGGTTTAGCTATGTAAAGGTATGATATTTACCTAAATAAACAAAGCGCTTACAGGAAATTACTTTTGTTTTTGATGAGTTTATCTTATTTTAGTATCAATAAATAATTTGTGTATATGAACTATTATTATGTAACAGGAACAGGTAAAGGCATTGGTAAAGCTTTAGCTTTACACTTATTGCAAAATGAAGAAAATTATGTGATTGGCTTATCACGAACTAATGTGATAAAAAATGAACGTTTTGAATTTATTCCCATTAACTTGAAAAATTTTGATGAAGTCAAGAAGTTTCAATTTATTGATATTCAAGATGCCGATAAAATTGTTTTAATTAATAATGCAGGTATTATTGGGCATATAAATCATGTGGGAGCGATTGATAATAATTCAATTTATGAAACTTTTATGGTAAACAGTATTGCGCCCGCAGTTTTGATGAATAATTTTATAAAAGCATATCAAAAACAGAAAATTGAAAAAATTGTACTTACGGTTAGTTCCGGTGCAGGCAGGCATGCTATTGAATCTTGGGCTGCCTATTGTGCATCAAAATCGGCAATTGATATGTTTAGCTGGGTTGCCGATGAAGAACAAAAACTTTCAAAGAATGATTATCCTGTAAAAATATTTTCTGTAGCCCCAGGAATTGTTGATACCCAAATGCAAACACAAATCAGAAATACTGATAAATCAGATTTTTCGGGGGTGGATAAATTTATTGAGTACAAAAATAAAAATATGCTTAACAGTCCTGAAAAAACAGCTGAACTGCTTGGTCAAATACTGCAAAATCCTGAAAATTTTGATATGGTATTGCTGGATGTTAGAGAAATTTAAGCTGCATAAATTAACCTTAATTGTTTCATAATAATTGGTTATTAAAGTTTAAAAAATAAAACTTGCTGTTCAGATTTACTATAGGGCTTGCTGAAAAGCTCAGATGTGCATCTATTTTGGATTTTGTGAAGTGCAGATGTATATAAATACTTCAAACTGAACAAAATACAAAAGAGGTGTGCAGCTGAGCAGCAAAAAATATAATTGTTTGTATTTAATAAATGCATGCTTTTTTTGATATTTTAGTGAAAAACCTTGCATTTCAAGGCAATAATGCAAACATAAAACGCTTGTTAATAATATATTTAGTGTTTTTCAGCAAGCCCTACTATATTCAAAAATGCTGAACAAAAGCACCGATGTATGTATAACACATCAGTGCATTGTATTTTACTTTAAAGTATAATTATACAAAATATTGTCTTTACTTCCGGTAATCAGGTTAAACTTATCCGATTTTGTTTTTAATTTTCCAATACTAAACATTCCGACACCTTCCATAGGAAATCCTTTAACTCTTTTTCCTTGTGGGGTATATAAATACACTCTGTTTTCATCGTTTATTGATAAACCGATGAGTTGAACTTTACCTATTTTATATAAATTAAGTGTATTATTAACCGGATATTCAAAATTTTTCTCAAACGATAGGGATTTATCTCCTTTAAAAACTGAAAGCTTTGAACCATCAGCAAATACAAAAAACTTTTTATCATTGCCTAAAAGTTCTCCATATTTAAAATAATGATCGGCAGAAAATGTACCTAAAGTCATTTTTTTAATAGTTCCATCTAAAAAGATAAAGTAAACAATTCCATTTTTACCGGTTGTGATAAAAGTTGCAGTTTCCGGTCCGTTTACTTGATCAAAATAAATTTCTGAATTTTTTGCTTTTTCAAACTGTGCTTTTAACTCAATGCGAGTTTGTCCGCGCCGGTTGAGAATGTATATGTTTTGTTCATCAGAAAATACAATATAATCTTTACCCTTATATGCAAAATGTTTTAAAGGCAGGCTTACTTTACTTTGCGTTTTATCAAATTCCCAACCGCTAACTTTAGTTGCATATTTATCTAATAAATAAACACTTCTGTTTTCACAAGCAACAAAAATCCGGTAATTTTTCTTATTTTCATAATCAAATACCGCCAAACCATTGGTTGCCGGCGATTTGAATTTAATCGGAAAGTTTTCTACATCACGTCCTTTTCGGTCGATGATGAATATGTATTCACGTGTATTAAACAATAATTGCAATTTATTATTTTTATAAAAATCAATTTGATGAACCTTACCCATTATTTTTCCGGGTAAATGTCTTTTCCATAGTAAATTACCATCAGTGCCGTATAAAATTAAGTTATTCTCTGTATCTTGTATCAGCACTTCTTTGTTTCCCGTATAGTGGTTTGTAACAAGCTGTGGTTTCATATTCAAACCTGCATCCATTTGAATTTGCCATACATTTTTTGGTTTTTCATTATATGCGGGATTAAACCTTAAAGAAAGTCCGGTAAAAAATACATCTTTTTCCACTCCAAATTGTAGTGCTGCAGCTTGTAATTTATCAAAACTCTCTATATTATTTTTATAAATACGTTTAAAGCTTCTGCTAAAAAATGGCTGTATTAAAGATTTTCCATAAAAGAAATCAAGATATAAAAATATATTTGACTCGGATGATAGGGTATTTGAAAATTCTACAAAATTTTTATTTCTGCGAATTAGCAAGTTTAGTTTATATTTTTTATAATAATTTTTTAAATCTTTTATTGATTTTGAAGCAATTAAATAATCTCCAAGCACTATATAATATTGTGCATTAATATCGCTAAAAGCATTACCAAATAATAACGGAAATAATTCGGGTGCAGGAAATATGTTTGCAATAATTTTTTCTTTTGCATCTAAAGTTACGGGTGCCATTGCCTTAAAAGATATTGAAGTATCTTTTTGTATTCTTATCTTTGATAGTTCTTCAAGTTTTTCGCTTAATTGTTCGGTATCGTTAATTTGTAAAATACCAAGTGCAACAGGCTTGTTCGTCAGTATTTTATCAGGAAGATAGGCTACGCAAACAGTACCTTCAATATATTCGTAAAAATCTTCTGAAAAATTATAATTAAAGCGAGCCTTTAATTGCCCTAGTTTTAGTTTTATTTTATGATATCTTCTATTCTCTTTTAAATATTGTACATAGTTTTGACGAAAAGATGAAACATCGGATAAATTAATTGCCAAAAATCCGGCAGTATTTTCAGGTAAAATATCCAAAAAATTATTTTCTATATTTTCCTGATTTTTAAATATATTTAAGTAGTTATTTAATGAGTCATTTGAATGAGTAAATCCACTCATTAAAAGAGCATCGTTTTTCAGCTTAATATCTAAAACGGACCAAGAGGCGAAATGACCGGTAAAATCGTAAAATCTAGTGTTTGATGTATTGATTAGTTTGTTTAAGCTGTTTGGGAAATATTTATAATTGATAAATAAATTGGCATCAACATTTTTTCCGGCAATTTGTACCACTTTTTGGTATCCGGAATCATCCAAAAGAGATTCTTTTGAGTTTAACATACGCACAGACTCTTCAAAAAGAATTTTTGAAAAGCTGAAAATAAAAAGTCCGTTGGTGAATGTATAATTAAAGCTCAGGTCTTTATCATTTTCATCAAAATAAAACATATTATAAACATAATAGCCTTCATAGCTTCTTTGCATTATTTTAGCACGTTCATCTCCATTGGCTCCGGTGGTAAACTGTGCAATAAAGTTTCGTAAAGCATCTTCGTCACTGCCCGAACTTAGTGGTAAAACATATAAAAATTGCATTTTGTCTTTTCCCATTAAATGTCCGGAACAAAGTGTTCTGCCTGCAGCGAAAATTTTCCGAATATCACGGTTTTGTTCAAATAATGTGTCTAAAAACTCCAATTGTTTGAAAAAATTTGTCCATTCTTCAATATTTGAAAATTCTTGACTAAACTTATTTGACTTATTGAGTTTATTGATTAACTCAGGAAAATTATTACTTTCAAGAATAAGGGCTGCATCCAAAGGAACAGCTTTTATTCCTACCGGAACTGTTTTTTCCTGATTATTAATAAACTGTAAACCGATTGCTATTGCTAGCAATACACCAACAGTAATGAATATACTTGTTTTACTTTTAAACATATTACAGCTAATTTATTGGGAAAATTTATACAGCAAAATAAAATTCAAAATTATAAAATATTTTACAGCTATATGAATATGATATACATTTCAGATAATTATTTTAAAAAATAAGTTATAATTATTGAAAAAAAACTACTTTTGACAATTAAATTATAATCCTTAAAAAAATGATAACAAGAAAAATTTTAGTAACACTTATTTTATTTGCATCAATTATTTTTGCAAATGCACAAAGCAGTCATGTTGTTGATGCAACTGCTGTTAACAAGCAATTTATTTTAGAAGATGAAGTACCTCAAAATTGGTTTCATCTTGACCCGCAAGCAGATCACTTCAAAGGTGTAAGCGACCAAAAAGCTTATGAGCAAATTTTAAAAGGCAAAAAAACAAAAACCGTAATTGTTGCCATTATTGATTCCGGTATTGATATTGAACATGAAGATTTAAAAGACAATATTTGGATAAACACCGGTGAAATTGCCGGAAACGGTATTGACGATGATAAAAACGGTTATGTGGACGATGTTTACGGCTGGAATTTTATTGGAGGAGCCGATGGCAAAATGGTTAACCAGGAAAATTTGGAACTAACCCGATTGTATGTTAAATACAAAAAGATATATGAAGGGAAAAATGCTTCGGATTTTAAAGGTAAAAAATTAAAGGAGTTTAACCAATATTTGGAATATAAAAAAGCATTTGAAGCAAAAGTACAGGAAGCAAAACAAACATTACAAAATATAGAAGGTTTTGCAAAAATGCTGACATTAGCCGACTCTACAATGAAAACCGAATTGGGCAAAGATGATTATACCATTGAAGATTTACAAAATTTTAAAAGCGATAAACAAAATGTAAATCAGGCAAAAGGAATGCTTATATATGCAAAAACCAATGGTATTACTCCGGAAGATATGCAAGAGGGAGTTGATTATTATAAAGAGCAGTTAGAATACAACTTAAACCCTGATTTTGATGCTCGCCATATTGTAGGTGATGATTATGACAATAAAAAGCAAAGAGATTACGGTAATAATAAAGTAGAAGGACCCGATGCCATGCACGGAACACATGTTGCAGGAATTATTGGTGCTGTTCGTAATAATAATATTGGTATGAATGGAATTGCCGCTGATGTTAAAATCATGGTTATACGTTGCGTGCCAAATGGTGATGAACGCGATAAAGACGTGGCAAACTCAATTTACTATGCGGTAAATAACGGTGCTCAAATAATTAATATGAGTTTTGGAAAAGCTTACTCTCCTTATAAAAAATACGTTGATAAGGCAGTTAAGTATGCTGAGAAAAAAGGTGTTTTATTGGTTCATGCAGCAGGTAACGAGGGGCAAAATAATGATGAACTTCCTAATTTTCCTAATGCACGTTATTTAAATGGTAAAGTCGCTAAAAATTGGATTGAAGTAGGTGCTTCATCATGGCAAGATGAAGGTAATTTTGTAGCACCTTTTTCTAATTACGGAAAAAACTCGGTAGATGTTTTTGCTCCCGGAATGAAAATTTATTCAACAGTGCCTGATAATAAATACAAAAACCTGCAAGGAACAAGTATGGCATCGCCGGTAGTAGCAGGAGTAGCTGCTTTAGTTTTGTCATATTACCCGGATTTAACGGCACTTCAGCTAAAAGATATTTTATTAAAATCAGTTGAAAATTATGGAGATTCAAAAGTAACTTTACCTGGAACCAAAGATAAGTCTATTGAATTTAAAGACCTTTCACAAACAGGAGGTATTATTAATGCCTACAAAGCCTTAAAATTGGCAGGAGAACTATCTGAAAAATAAAAGCAGATAATTTATATTTTCCAATTAACAAGTTTACATCAGTACTTATGAAAAATTGCCCTCATTATTATGCGAAGCATAATAATGAGGAATAAAGCAAGTTGTTTTAAAACAGCTTGCTTTTTTTAAATCATAAATCTGAAAACTATGTTCAGAACAACTGACCTTTAAGGAATTAAGATGAGCCCCAAAAATAAATTTTACGAAGTAAAAATCTGCGTAAATCCGATTAATCTGTGGATAAAAAAGATTTGTATCCCGCACCTATCTTTGGTGTTTGCTTGCATGGTAATTAATAATCATCGGGCTTTGCCCAATGCTATTTTATCCTGCACCTTTAGTGCAAAAGAGGGTTCATTCTTAAATCCAATCTGATATACCATTATGTGCTGATTATTAATACTATAAAAGCACATGAGTCAGTTGTTCTGATGTTCGTAGCGAAAAGCCAAAAAACTTGTTCGACCACTGGCAGATGAGCATTAGTACTGGCGTATTGCAGTTTTGATACACACAAATATAGCATTAGTTATGATGAGTATCGAAAACAAGCATTCCAAATAATGATGCTCTGTTTGGCTTTGCAGTAGGAGATAGTTGCGGGTTTATGGTTAAATAATAATTAACTTATATTAAATTATTATAATTATTGAAATACTTTTTAAAAATTTTTATTAAGTTTTGTTGTTTTTTAAAAAATTTCATTTTATCTTTGTTCTGTTTTTGATTTTAAATCTAAAATAAGTGATTATAATCGCTCAATTTAGGTTTAACTTGAACCGATTTATGACCTGAACGATTATGAATTTTTTAATTGAACCAAAAAGTACGCTGAAATCTTTAAGCAATGTGGAAAAAAAGAAACATCTGCTAAAAAGACGCATTGTAAGGTATCTTTATTTTCATGGTCCCAAATCGGCTGCTGAAATTAGTAAAAAACTTAAATCAAGTATTCCAACAATTAGTAGTATAATCAACGAATTAATTAATGCAAATGTTATTATAGAGCAAGGACAAGGTGATTCAAGCGGTGGTAGAAGACCTAATCTTTATGGTTTGCAAGATAACGTATTCTATATTTTGGGTATTGATATTGGACGCTTTACGACAAAAATCGGTATTTTTAACACCAAGCTGGAAAATGTATCAGAATTTATTAATTATCCTTTGTTACTGGAAGATAATAGTAATTTAATTAATAAAATTTATCAGCTTGCTAATAATTTGATTAACAAATCAGGAATTGATAGAGAACGTTTAATAGGTGTTGGCATAGATATGCCCGGTTTAATTGATGCTGAGAAAGGTATTAATTACACTTATTTTTATGATGCCGAAAACACTTTAGCAAAACGTTTTGAGGACTTATTTGAATTGCCGGTTTATATTGAAAATGATGCAAATGCAAGAACATTAGCCGAATATCGTTATGGTTTGGCAAAGGGAACAAAAAACACTCTTGTTCTACATGTTGGCTGGGGTGTTGGTTTGGGAATGATTATTAATAAAGAATTGTACAGAGGTACTTCCGGTTTTGCAGGAGAGTTTAGTCATATACCATTAGTTGAAAATGGTTTATTATGCCAATGTGGTAAGCAAGGTTGTTTGGAAACAGTTGCTTCCGGTACAGCATTGGTTCGCTTAGCAAAAGAAGGGATTACACAAGGAAGAAATTCAATTCTCGCTCATAAAATTATTGACGGACAAGAATTAATACCCAAAACAATTATTGAAGCGGCAAATGAAGGTGACCAATTTGCAATCTCTATTATTGCAAAAGTCGGCTTTGAATTAGGAAAAGGAATTGCCACTTTGATTCAACTTTTTAATCCTGAACTGATTATTTTGGGAGGCAGAGTTGCTGAAGCAAATCAATATCTTTTAACTCCGATTGAGCAAGCTTTAAATCATTACAGTATTCCTAAATTAAGAAATCAAACCAAAATTCAAATATCTAAATTAGGAACAAATGCGAATATTTTAGGTGCTGTTGCAATGGTTAGTGAAAATATATTTGAAAAATAAAAGTAAATTTATAATGCTTTGATTTAAAAAATCAAGCATATATTTTTTTCTATTAATTGTAATTATTAATCTAACTTTAACTTTATGAAAAAAATCGTGATTTCTGCTTTAATGCTTTTATTTGCATTAAGTAGCAGCTTGTACGCTCAGGAGCGTACAATTACGGGAAAGGTTACAGATGCTTCTGACGGCTCTCCTTTGCCCGGAGTTAATATTGCTGTTGTTGGAACTTCGCAAGGAACCATTACCGATTTGGATGGTAACTATTCTTTGAAAGTTCCGGATAACAATGCTTCTCTAAGTTTTTCTTTTTTGGGTTATGAAACCAAAACCGTTCAAGTAGGCAACCAAACAGTAATTAATGTTGCTCTAAACACATCTGATGTGGCTCTTGAAGACGTGGTGGTAACAGCCTTAGGTATTTCAAAAGAGAAAAAAGCATTGGGCTATTCTGTTACCGAAGTTAGTGGTGATGAAATCACTAAAGTAAAAGAAACAAATGTTGTTAATTCATTAGCAGGTAGGATTGCAGGGGTAACATTAACCCAATCAACAGGTGGCGTTGGAGCTGGTACACGTGTGATTATTCGAGGCAACAACTCACTTACAGGAAACAACCAACCATTGTATGTAGTAGATGGTATCCCGATTGACAACTCAGGATTTGGTTCGGCAGACGGCTCAACTACCGCTAACTACAAACGCTCTGATTTTGGTACCGGTATTTCTGATTTGAACCCTGATGATATTGAATCAATTTCAGTTTTGAAAGGTCCTAATGCTGCTGCACTTTATGGTTCAAGAGCTGCAAACGGAGTAGTGCTTATTACCACAAAAAAAGGACGTAAGACTAAAGGACTGGGTGTTAACTTTTCATCACAAGCAGTATGGGAAAACCCATTATTATTACCTGCTTTTCAAGATGAGTACGGACAAGGAACTCTTGGAGATACTCCTACAGATTTAGCTACTTTAAGAGCTAATGGTTCTTCTTGGGGAGCTAATGGACGGTCAAAATCGTTTATACTGGAATGGAGAAACAAAACCTTTTAGTCCCCAGCCTGATAATGTAAAAGATTTTTTTAGAACCGGTCACAGCTATATTAACACAATAGCTCTTGATGCCGGTAATGAAAATTCAAGTGTTCGTTTTTCATATACCAACAATAATGTAAATGGTTTGTTGGAAAATTCATATTTACGTAAAAACAATTTTAATTTACGTGGAAGTACTAAGATGGGTAAACTAAGTTTAGATGCTAAAGTTACCTATTTCCTACAAGAAGCAAATAATCGTGCAACACAAGGAACAGAAGGTATTTTGGCATATGTATATGGAGCACCCAGAAATACAGACTTTGAAGATTTAAGAGACTATCAAAATACAGATTATTCTGTAAACTCTTGGTCATCGTCAAGTGGAAATCCTTATTGGATACTTTATAACGATAGAAGGTATGATACCAGAAATCGTATTCAAGGATTTGCAAAAGCACAATATGAATTTACCGATTGGTTATCAGCTTTTGTACGTATTGGTACCGACCGTGTTTCACAACGTATTGAAACAGTTGATAACTACGGACATTGGTTTTTTGCAACAGGTAGATTTAATTATAGCGATCGCACGGTTACGGAAACAAATGCAGATTTTCTTTTAATGCTTAACAAAGATTTAGGTTCTGATATTAACCTTTCAGTAAATCTTGGAGGAAATTCCAGGTACAATACTTATATTTATCAAAGTGTTTATGGCGAAGATTTTAAAATCCCTACAAAACCAACAACTGAAAGTGCACAAATTTTAAAACCTTATTATCGTCCCTTACAAGAGAAAAAAGTTCACTCTTTATATGGAAATGCTTCAATTTCGTATAAGAATATGATTTATCTTGATATTTCAGGACGTAATGATTGGTCTTCTACTTTACCTGAAGATAACTGGTCTTATTTTTACCCATCAGTTAGCTTATCCTTACTTTTAGATCAAATGATTCCGTTTTTTGGAAACAACTTTGATTTATTTAAAGTTCGTGGAAGTTGGGCACAAGTTGGTAATGATACTTCACCCTATCAGTTAGAAGATTCATATATCCTACAACAAGAAGGCTATTTAGGTTTAACAACTTTGAGTCGTCCTTCAGTTAAAATGAATCCTGAACTTAAGCCGGAAACAACTACTTCGAACGAAATTGGTATCGAGTTTAGCATGTTTAACCACCGTTTATTTGGAGATTTCTCATATTATAAAATTGAATCAAAAGACTTAATTATGGACGTTCCGGTGCCTGCATCTACCGGATATGACAAATTCAGAGAAAATGTTGGTTTAATGGTTAACGAAGGAGCTGAATTTATGATTGGCGGAACCCCTGTAATTAGCAATGATTTCCGTTGGGAAGTTTCTTTTAACTTTTCTAAGAATAATAACCGTTTAGTTGAATTAGCAGAAGATATTGATAACTTTATTTTTAGTACAACTAATTCGGGTAATGTTGTAGTACAAGCAACTGTTGGCGGTCAGTTTGGTGAAATTTGGGGAACTGTTTATGAACGTGACCCTAATGGAAAGATTGTGGTTGATGCTACAGGAAGACCCATTGCCGCTTCTGAAAAACAATTATTAGGGAACTATCAACCTGACTGGTTGGCTGGTTTAAAAAATACTTTATCTTACAAGAATCTTTCATTAGACTTTTTAATTGATTTTAGAATAGGCGGACAACTTTATTCAGGTACCGATGCTGCAATGGATGCACTTGGTGTTAGTAAGCGTTCTTTACAATATCGTGAGAATGATGTTACCATTGATGGCGTTGTAAATACGGGAACATCTGAAAATCCTGTTTACGAAACAAATACAAATGCAATTACAGGTCAAGAATATTGGCAAAACCGTGTAGCAGCAGATTATATTTACGACCAAACAAACATTCGTTTAAGAGAAGTTTCTTTAATTTACTCACTTCCAAAATCAGTAATCAAAGGAAACTTTATCCAGTCTGTTTCTATTGGGTTTATTGCACGTAATTTATTTTTCATAATGAAAGATATTGAAAATTTTGATCCTGAATCTAGTTACAGTACAAGTAACTTCGCACAAGGTATGTTATATTATAATATGCCGACAACCAGAAGCTTTGGCTTCAACCTAAATATTAAATTTTAAAGTTTAAAAAAGATGAAAAAAATCACAATATTATTAGGATTGATAATCGTATTTGGTTTGAGTTCATGTACGGATGATTTCACCAAAATAAATAAAGACCCAAATGCGGTTACGAAGGAGGAGGCAAGTGCACGGTATTTCATTACGAATCCTCAATTTAATCTTTATGCTCCAAATCGTTATCCTTATTGGAGAGCGCATTTAATTCATATGGACAGGTATTCCGGTCAAGTATGTTTTGGAAATCATCAAATTTGGTGGTCTGATGAATTAGGATATTCCTATCATTCAGGTTATACTGATGCTACATGGGATTGGCTTGCAGGATACTTAGGTCAGTTAGATAATTTTATGAGACTAACTGACAAAGGTGGTGATTTTGAAAACGAACTAATGTATGCTACAGGATTAATTATGAAAGGTTTATATTTTCAAATGTACACAGATGTGTTTGGAGATATTCCTTATTCACAAGCTGCCGATCCTGATATAACATTGCCAAAATTTGATGCTCAAAAAGATATCTACAAAGGTATTATAGCCGATTTAGATAAAGCTATGCAAATTATTGGTGATAACGAGCGCACCGGTGATGGAGTAAATGATTTAGGAGAAAATGACCTATACTGTAATGGTGATTTGCAGAAATGGAAAAGATTAGCCAACTCCTTGAAACTTAGAATTGCTTTGCGTGCACACGGTGCCACAGGTGATGATTTTTCAAGTACTGCTATTCAGGAAGCTTTAAGCAATCCATTATTATCCGGTGAAAGTGATAACGTACTTTTAATTAAAGATGAAGAAATTTCTCAATGGGGAAGTGCTTGTTATGGTGATGTATGGTATTGCTGCGGACCCGATGGCGGCTCCGGATGGAGACTTAGCAAAACATTAATTGACTATTTACGCGATAATAACGATCCTCGATTAGAAAAATATGCACAACCTGCCGAAGGGGGTACTTTTGTATTTACCAGACCGGATGCTGCTGATAATCAAGATGGTTACGATAACTTTTTCGACCGTATGCACTTTTTACGTGATGCTATTGCTGATGCTATTGGAAATACAAACTTTTACACTGAATACGGACAAGACAGCGTAAAGTTTGATATACCTGCAAATACTTATTACATTGGTCAACCAACACGATTAAATGCTGATATAAAAACTTATGTTAGAGCTGAATTTTGGAGTAAACCTTCTGAATGGGTATATCAGCAAAAGAATCAAGGTAAAAAACCATTTCCTGAGTTAATTTTAACTTCCGGTGAAGCATCTTTGTTAAAAGCAGAAGCCATTGTTCTTGGTCAAGCTTCCGGTGATGCAAATGCTGCATATCAAGAAGGTATCCGTCAAGAAATGAAACTATGGGGAGTTGATGATGCTGCAATTGATAATTATTTAGCTACATCATCTTGGGGAAATATTACCGGATTATCGCAAGATCAGCAAATGGAAAGAATTGCAGTACAACGATGGATTGGCAAATACACCGACGGTTTTGAAGCATGGGCTATTGTTCGTAAAACAGGTTATCCCACTGAATTAAGTCAAGGAGTAAATGACCCGATAATTTTTGGATTAGGTGATATAAATGGAGATTATCCTACGCGTATGCGCTACGGTAGTTCTGCTTATAATACAAACGGTTCAAATTTACAAGAAGCAATTAATCGTCAAGGTTCTGATGTGCAAAACACAAAACTTTGGTGGCAAAAATAATTTTTTTAAGGGCAGGCAAAGAGCCTGCCCAATTTTTAAATTTTATAATAACAGCAACAATTAAATATGAACATTTCAAACTTTTCATCAGTAGAAAAAAAATTCTTTGAGTTATCGGGCATGAAAAAAATGACTACTCGCATGCCCTACATAACCGTTGAAAACTTTCCTAAACTAGGACTTTTTACAGCCCTTAGGTTTTTAGAATGGATGTCCGAAAATCAAAATGGAGTAATAAGTCTTCCTACCGGAAAAACTCCCGAACACTTCATAAAGTGGACACAGTTTATGCTTGAAAACTGGAACACAAAACAAGCAAAGGAAGTAAGAGCCAAATACGGCTTAATTATTGAAAAAAAACCGGATTTATCGGGTTTGCATTTTGTACAAATTGATGAATTTTACCCGATTCGATCCGAGCAAGCTAATAGTTTTTTTAACTATGTTAATAATTTTTATATCGATGCTTTCGGATTAGACCGAAATAAAGCATTATTGATTAATTCTGATGAAATTACATTAGCAGAAGGAAAACATTTTTCGGAAATTTTTCCTGATTCAATTGTTGATTTATCATTAAGATATCGCGATTGTAAAAATCAAGAAGAATGTTTACAACAAAAATCAATCTTTATGATTGATGATTGGTGTACACAATACGAACAAAAAATTCGTGATTTAGGCGGTATTGGTTTTTTCCTTGGCGGAATAGGTCCCGATGGGCACATTGCTTTCAATACACGTGGGTCTGACCATTATTCAACCACACGGCTGACCTCTACAAACTTTGAAACACAGGCTGTTGCTGCAGGCGATTTGGGAGGTATTGAAATTTCAAAAAATCGTTTGGTAATAACAATAGGTTTAGAAACCATTACTTATAAAGAAGATGCTACGGCAATAATAATTGCTGCCGGAGAAGCTAAAGCAAATGTTGTAAAAGATGCTTTGGAAAATGAGCCAAGCAATGTATATCCGGCAACGGTATTGCATAAATTGCCTTTTGCACGTTTTTACACCACAAAAAGTGCAGCAGCTTTCCTTACCGACAGCTTAGATAGGTATTATGAAGAGGGAGAATGGACACATGAAAAAACTGAACGGGCAGTTATAAACCTCTGTAAAAGATTGGATAAGTACGGACATCATTTGGTTTTAAATGACTTAAAAAGCGACCGTTATTGCAAATTAATACCCGGCTTAAACGAAGAAACTGTTCAATCGGTAATTGACTCAATATCTGCAAAACTGCAAAAAGGAATGCAGCGAGAAAAAGAACAGACTTATTACCATACCGGACCTCACCATGATGATATTATGTTAGGAATACTTCCCCATATTAATCGTCAGTTGCGTGAAGCAAGCAATGTTTTTCATTTTACTGTACTTACTTCAGGTTTTACCGCAGTTACCAATCATTTTGTAATTGATGTTTTACGCGATACAAAACATTTTTTGGATATTGGTAAAATTGAAATGGTAAACTACAGCGATTTTTTTGAAACAGGATATAAATACAAGTGGGATAAAGATGTTTATCATTATCTGAACAAAGTGGCGGCACAAGACCCGATAGGGCAGAGGAGGGGCTTATGCCATAGAGTAGTACGTGCTATTGTTGAAATTTACGAAGTAAAAGACAAAGATGAATTGCGCTACACCATTAATGATGTAATTGCCGTTTTAAAAAGGAGTTATGATGGACAAAAAAATCCTGTAAAAGTGCAAAAACTCAAAGGAATGATACGCGAGTTTGAGGAGGAATTGGTTTGGGCACATTTTGGGGTACAAGTAAAAAATGTACATCACATGCGACTTGGTTTCTATACAGGAGATATTTTCACAGAACAACCCGAACGAACACGCGATGTAATTCCTATTTTGGAAATGTTGCGAAAAATTAAACCCACGGTAATTAGTTTGGCTCTTGATCCGGAAGGCAGCGGTCCGGATACTCATTATAAAGTACTGCAAGCAATTGCCGAAGCTGTTCGCTTGTGGAGTAAAGAAGAAGATTTATCAAATTTACGAATCTGGGGATACCGAAATGTTTGGTATCGTTTTCATCCTGCTGAGGCAGAGGTGATTGTTCCGGTTTCATTAAACGCAATGGCGGTCTTGGACAATGCATTTACCAACTGTTACATCAGTCAAGTAAATGCATCGTTTCCAAGCTATATGTTGGATGGCAAATTTAGTACATTAACTCAAAAAATATGGGTAGAACAATTGAAAGATATTCAATTATTATTGGGTAAAGATTATTTTTATTTGAATAAAAGTCCTATGGTAAGAGTAAGTCATGGCTTATTATACTTTAAGGAGATGAATGTAGATTATTTCCTTTCTCATGCACGAGCGTTGGAAAAATCTATGGAAGGTGTGGCATTATAGTTTATCTCATAAACGATGAACAGGGTTAATAAATGCTTATTAATTTATGCGGCTTTCTGTCAAAAATTTCTTAGGTTTGATTTTTTTAGGTTAATGAATTTAAGTGTTTTCATGGTTTTTTTAATCTGACAGAAGCCGCATTTTTTTATTTTGTTCTATTTTTACGGAAATTAAAAGCTGAATTGTAAATTTTAAAATTCTTAATATGGCGTTAGCAACAGTTGATTGGCTCATTATTGGGCTTTATTTTTTGGTAAGTATTGGTATTAGTATTTATATGTCGAAAAAAGCCGGAAAAAGCACTGGGGATTTTTTTCTAAGCGGAAGAAATTTACCTTGGTACATTGCCGGAACCAGTATGGTTGCAACCACTTTTGCAGCAGATACTCCTCTGGCTGTAACCGAATTGGTGGCACAAAAAGGGATTGCCGGTAACTGGCTTTGGTGGAATATGCTTTTTGGCGGAATGCTTACCGTTTTCTTTTTTGCCCGATTGTGGCGTCGTTCAAATATTTTAACTGATGCCGAATTTGTTGATATTCGTTATTCGGGTAAAGCAGCTCGTTTTTTAAGTGTTTTAAGGGCGGTTTATATTGGTATTTTTATGAATGTGGTGGTTATGGCTTGGGTTAATCTTGCAATGGTAAAAATACTTAAAGTAATGTTTCCTGAATTAACAATTTTCGGTTTTACAGGTTTTAATTTTTTAGGTCTGGAAATTAGTGCACACCTTATGGCTGTTGCTCTGCTTATGGTTTTTGTTGCCATTTATTCGTCATTATCCGGCTTAATGGGTGTTTCTATTACCGATACATTTCAGTTTGTAATGGCAATGACCGGAAGTATTGCGCTTGCAATATTTGCAGTTGATCATGTGGGTGGTATAGATGGACTTAAAGAACAGTTGTCGGCAAATTCATGGGTTTTTGATTTTATTCCAACAGTAGGAGATAACACAGCAGAAGCGATAAGCGGTACAGGTTTGCTGAAAATGAGTGTAACCGCTTTGGTTGCTTATCTTGGAGTTCAGTGGTGGGCAAGTTGGTATCCCGGAGCCGAACCCGGTGGTGGCGGATATATTGCACAAAGAATGATGTCGGCAAAAGATGAAAAACACTCTTTACTGGCAACACTTTGGTTTCAGGTAGCACATTTTGCTTTGCGCCCGTGGCCATGGGTCTTAGTTGCCTTAGTCGCTTTGGTGATGTATCCCGATGCACAAGATAAAGGAGCAACTTATGTTATGATGATTAAAGATTTATTGCCTGCCGGACTGTTGGGCTTGTTAATGGCTGCATTTTTAGCGGCTTATATGTCCACTATTGCTTCGCAAACAGTTTGGGGTACATCCTATATTATTAACGATTTATTTCGCCCCTTTATTAAAAAGGATGCGAATGAAAAATATTATGTTAAGGTTTCACGAATTACTACTTTTGTTTTAATGCTTTTTTCTTTGCTTGTAACCACTCAATTTGATAGGATTAGCGATGCATGGAAATTTATTTTGGCAATGAGTGCCGGAATTGGTTTAGTATTGCTTTTACGCTGGTTTTGGTGGCGCGTTAATGCTTGGAGTGAACTTTCGGCAATGATTGCTCCCTATTTAATCTATCCTGTTTTAACTTACGGTTTTGGTTTAGATGTTATCTCAAAAGATTTTGAACTGAGTCTAATCATTATTGTTGCTTGGTCTTCATTATTCTGGATTGTAGTTACTTTCCTTACTAAACCCACAGATGATGCTAAATTAGACGAATTTTACCGGAAAGTACATCCCGGAGGTATCGGGTGGAAGGCAGTTCAAAAACGTTTACCGGATGTAAAGGGCGATTCGGGTTATGGAGCTTTATTTATGAATTGGGCATTGGGGAGTATTTTAGTGATGTTCAGCTTGTTTGGTTTTGGGAAAATTATTTTTAAAGAATATCTGGAAGGAACTATTTTCTTGGTAATTGCACTTACGGCAGCTTATTTTATTTACCGGAATATGTCGAAAGTAGGTTGGGGAAAAATTGCTAAATAGTTTCAGAATTATTGACCTGTATATTTAAAAATTTTATACTAATTGGATTTGAAAATGAGTCCGGCTGAGCATCAAAGGTGCACAATACAAGCGATTTTTTTATCTGCATATAGAATTTACACATATTTTTACTTCGTAAATTTTATTTTTATAGCTCAGCTCAATTCTCATTCAGAACAAAAGCTGTTAATCTAAATTCATGTATTGCTTACAATTATAAAAAGGCTTACAGATTTAGGCTAACTTATAAATATTGTTAGCAAAACAATTAATTTATCCTACTGCAATTAATTTTTTCATATATTCGTAGTTTAATAAACGAAAGCTTATAATTATGAAATATCCATCCGCCGGCAAGCAGACGGGAGATGATTATTTAAGCTGATTAAATACGTGTAGCCATTGATGTTCGTGGATGTTTAGCTTCGCTGAGCCTCTGGGGTCATGTGGCAACGGCTTTAGCCTTCATAAGCGATAGCGAATAAATAAAAACAATTTAAAAATAAACTTATGAAAAAAATTATTGTTTTATTTATCGGATTACTTGTTTTTGCATGCAATTCAGAACATAAACTTGACAAAGAAAAATACTTAAATGAGGGAAAAGAAATTGCACAAAGTACCGCAAAAACTTTATCAGGACATGTCAAAAAGGCGATTAAGGAAAAGGGACCAATTGAAGCAATAAACTTTTGTAGATTAAGCGCTTATCCTTTAACCGATAGTTTATCAAAACTTTATGATGTTAAAATTAGTCGTGTAGCATTAAAAAACCGTAATCCTGAAAATAAAGCTATAGGCATGGATTTAGAAATTATTAAAAGATATGAAGAGCTAATTTTCAAAGGTGAGAAAGTAAAACCTGAAATAAAAAAAGACAAAGATAAAATTGTATTTTACGCTCCAATTAGGTTGCAACAAGCTTGTTTAATATGCCACGGTAAACCACAATCTGAAATTCCCGATACATTGTTCAAACATATTCAAACTTTATATCCAGATGATTTAGCTGTTAATTTTAAAGAAGGTGATTTACGCGGTGTTTGGAAACTTGAATTTGAAAATAAGGAATAATAAAATTTAGTTTATTTTTTGTTAAAAAAGCCGCTAATGTCGTGTCAAGCAAATTTTATTCATACCGGATTGGTCTTTTTTGCTTATAGCTTTGTTAAAAATTTTAATCCTAACTGTGACTATCCTGAAAATTTTGTAGCTTTCTAAACATATAAATAGTTTCAAGTTGTACCAAGCAACACACTTGCGGTAACAATAGTATGAGTTTGTTTCTAAAGTCCGATTTCTGCGTTGTTGCGAAAAATACAAATCCTCGAATACTTTAATATACTGCGGTTTGTATTTTTCGCACGCCTTGAATTCGAACTTTATAAACAAACATTACTATGGCTTTTTTAACAACTAAATGTATTCGACTAAAATCTATATCTGATATTTAATCCAAAACTATCAGAGCCAAAGCCATTGGCATCAACTAAGCGTAGGGTAGGTCGCCAATCCATACCAATTGTTAAAGGGATTTTAAAGGCATATTCAAAACCAAGTTCTCCACCAATTCCAAGTACAAATACATCACCAATAATCATATCAGCACCAACACCGGGATAAAAAGAAAAACCTTCGGCAATAGGGAAACTCCAATCGTAAAAAGCTGCTAAGCCTAAAGCATTTGAGTATAATCCAAGATCGCCATGAATACGGTTACCCCACATCGGAAAAGTAACATCTACAGCAGCACCGGCATCGCCATAGCCACCAATACGAACACCCAATTCTAAACCTTCGGTTTTTATTTTTTGAGCATTTATGTTTACTGATATAAAGGCAATAATTGCTAATGAAAATAATAATTTTTTCATAATTTTTATTTTTAGATTTAACATAAAAAATTTGTACACAAGATAAAATATCATGCTGTGGAGTTAAAAACGATATCTTATATTTAATCCACCATAGTTGTATCCAAAATTATTGACATTTACAAGTAGTATCATAGGACGCCAATCTAAACCAATAGTTAAAGGAATTTTAAAGGCATATTCAAATCCTAATTCACCGCCAAGTCCCAAAACAAAGCCTGCATCAGTAAAAGCCATTCCTCCACCTACACCGGGGTAAAAAGAAAAGTATTCGACAATAGGGAAGCTCCAATCATAAAAGCTTTCAATAGTGAAAGTGTTTTCAAAAAGTCCTAAATCAGCATGAATACGGTTTTGTCCAAGTTTCAATACTCCATCCACAGAGGCTCCTGGTCCGGCCCAACTACCCAGCCGAATACCCAATTCGTAACCGGTGGCATGAAGTTCTTGTGCATTCACTCTAATACTTAAGATAAGTACAGCTAATATTAACACTATTTTATTCATCGTTTTACTGTTTTATATAAATGGCGAGCAAAATTATAAAATTAACATAAAAACAAACGATGAATCTACAACTAAATTGTAAGTCCCATTACTAAAATATCATCAACTTGTCGGTAGGTTTTAGCAGAATTTATATCATTTACCCATTCATCATATCTGTCTTCAAGAATTTCAAATTGCTTTTGCATGGGGAGTTGGTGTATTTCTGTAAGCAGTTCTTTAAATCTCCTTATATAAAATTTTCTTCCTTCTGAACCGCCAATTTGATCAGGGTAACCGTCTGAAAATAAATATAGTTTATTGCCTTTTTCCAATTGTATCAAATGATTGGTAAATGGTTTTTCTTTGTGATGCAGCCCAATGGGATTTTTATCAGGTTTTAATTCTATAAAATCATCTCCATTACAATTTGAATGGTTGAAAATCAGCAATGGACGATTAGCACCTGCATACTGTAATTCAAGAGTGTCCAGGTCTAATAAACAAAATGCCATATCAATACCATCGCGGGTAACAATATGATCTGCCGATTGGTGAAAAGCTGTTTTTACATCTTGCCTGACAGCTTCAAGTACATCACTTGCTTTTTGAACTTCATTTTTAACAACGGTTTCATTAAGTAATGAATTGCCTAACATACTTACCAATGCACCGGGCACCCCATGTCCGGTAGCATCAGCCGCAACAAAAGCAAAAAACTGCTTGTTTCCTCTTGTTAAATATTTAAACCAATAAAAATCGCCACTAACTGTTTCTTTGGGTTTAAAAAGGATGAAATAATCTTCAAAGTAGTTGGCTAGAATACTTGTAGAAGGTAAAATTGTATTTTGAATCCTACGGGCATAGTTAATGCTATCGGTGGTTTCTTGAAATACCTTCTCTAAATTTTTAGTTTGCGCAATAATTTCATCATTTTTTTGCTCTATTTCGCGCTTTTGCTGAATTAAAATTCTGTTTGCAACTTGCAAATTTTCTGACTGTGCAAGAATTTCTTCTTTTTGTTGTTCAATTTCAGCAGTACGCTCCAATACTTTTTGTTCCAGTTCACGATTTACTTTTTCTTTAAGTTTATCATTTTTTTCTAACTGTTTAATAAGTTTTTCCTGTACCTTTTGTTTGGATTTTTCAATTAGGCGAATTCGATAACCCAAACCTAAGGAAAAAGTAAGTATTTCTGCAATTGTACCTGCATTCATAAAATATTTGGGATCAAAATTCAGTGGTATTTTAAAAATCAGATAAACTAAACTTGTTATTGTTCCCAGTGCCAATAAAATCGTCCCTATAATAAAAAAACGTGCCAGTACATCCCCTTTTTTCATCAGGTAAACAATAAAAACCAAACCATAGATTAATCCAAAAAGGTTTAAATAATTACTTACATTAATCGCAAAGGGTAAATTAAAGAATGTCCGGAGTTCTGCCAAAAGCACGAGTGTAATCAATACATTTATGATAATTACAGTAAAGTGGGCTTTGTCCCAAGCAGGCATTTTTTCCTTCGTATTTAAAAACAAACGCAAAAACTGAAAATACCCAACAGATGCCAAACCTGTTACCAGAATAAATACATATGGATTTATTTGCGGATTTTCCGGAATAATATATTCAATAAATAAACCGCGTTCGGTTAAAAAATTAAGTGCTATACCTACAATGTACAACGAGTACCACAGGTATATTTTATCACGACTATATACAAAAATCAGTAAATTGTATAAGAACATAATCCATAGAATGCCTTGTAATATTCCCTGAATTAAGTTTCTACTCAATAAATTCTCATAAAATAAATCTTGTGGGATTATATGTACATTAAATGCAGGTGAAAAACCTGAAATGTTTTGGATACGTAAATAAATAGTATAATTTTTATCAGGTTCTAAATTTAACAAAAATTTGCTTCCTAATTCATTTTTTACATTTTTTTGTGATTTAGGAATAAAATGACCACTTTTTAGTTTATTTAAAATATTTCCACTGTCATCAAGCAAAAATAAATCAGCAATATCTGAATGTCTTTTAGCTCCTATTTGTAATAATATATTTTGGGTTTTGGCTCTGTTATTTTTGATTATCAGTTTTGCCCAATATACACTATTTTTATCAAGTTTTTTACTTAAACTGAAATCAGTAAAGTCCTTATTTAAAACGATATCGCTTAAACGTAGTGTTTTACTGCTATCCTTTAAAATTTGAAGATAATCGTTAAGAGAACTTACTTTACCGGTATCGTTAAGTACGAAAATTTTTATTTCTTGAGCAAAAGAGTTTATATTTTGCAACAAAAAAGCAAAAGCAATAATAAGATGAATTATAGGTCGTTTAGTTAAGCGCATAGAAGCATTTTGTCAAATACAAAAATACAAATTTATTTTGATAAAATAAATAAGGCTTTCAGCCTGTATTTGAGAAATTATTAAGGGAAAATTTAGTACAAAGTCTGAATTATTTGAAATAGAAATAGGTTTATTTGCAGAAAATTTAATCAATAATAATCAAAAGTTATCAAAATAATAAATTTTAATACCTTATTGCAAGCCGGATAGAGAACTTGCGAAAGTTAAGTCATTAATAATTAAGTTTATTTTACTTTGACAATTGTGAAACCTGAATTAATCACTTACCTGTTAATTACCAACTCGTTAATTCGATATAATAAGCCTGTTTTTATTTGTGAATTTAAGGTGATAAGTCTTTTATATTTGAACTTATAAGCTATTGCTTTTTAATCCAATTTTAAAACAGCCAAAAATGCTTTTTGAGGAACTTCAACATTACCTACCTGTTTCATACGCTTTTTCCCTTTTTTCTGTTTTTCGAGCAATTTACGCTTACGCGTAATATCACCACCGTAACATTTGGCTGTAACATCTTTACGAACTGCTTTTACTGTTTGTCGTGATATAATTTTAGCACCAATGGCTGCTTGTATGGCAATATCGAATTGCTGACGCGGAATTAATTCTTTTAGTTTTTCGCACATGCGTTTACCAAAACTATAGGCATTATCTTGATGAATTAATGTAGATAAAGCATCTACTTTTTCTCCATTAAGTAAGATATCAAGCTTTACTAATTTTGCCGGTCTATAGCCCGATTGATGATAATCAAAAGATGCATAACCTTTTGATATACTTTTGAGTTTATCGTAAAAATCAAATACAATTTCACTTAAAGGCATTTCAAATGTAAGTTCTACTCTTTCTGATGTTAAATAATGTTGTTTTTGCAGTTCACCGCGCTTTTCAAGGCAAAGGGTCATTATTGATCCTATATATTCTGATTTTGTGATAATTTGAGCAACAATAAAAGGTTCTTCAATGGTTTTCAGATATTTAACATCGGGTAAACCGGCGGGATTATGTACTTCAATTAGTTCACCTTTTGTAGTAGTTACTTTATACGAAACGTTTGGTACAGTAGTAATTACGTTCATATCAAACTCTCTGTCCAGGCGTTCCTGAATAATTTCCATGTGCAAAAGTCCCAAAAATCCGCAGCGAAAGCCAAAACCAAGAGCTACTGACGATTCCGGCTCAAAGGTTAGGGAAGCATCATTCAATTGCAATTTTTCCATAGCAAAACGCAATTCTTCATAATCATCGGCATCAATAGGGTAAACACCGGCAAATACCATAGGTTTAACTTCTTCAAAGCCTTCTATTGCAGCATCACATGGTCTATCAACATGGGTAATTGTATCTCCTACCTTAACCTCTTTTGATGCTTTAATTCCTGAAATAATATAACCTACATCACCGGTATGCATTACCTCACGTGGCTCTTGCTTTAAACGCAATACGCCAATTTCATCGGCAAAATATTCTTTATCGGTATTTACAAATTTTACTTTGTCGCCTTTGCGTAAAGTCCCATTTACAATTTTAAAATAAGCAATAATGCCTCTATATGAATTAAATACAGAATCAAAAATAAGTGCTTGCAGCGGAGCTTTGGAGTCGCCTTTTGGGGGGGGCACTACTTCCACAATTCGTTCAAGAATGGTTTCTACTCCCATACCCGTTTTTCCGCTGGCTTCCAAAATTTCATCACGTTCACAGCCAATTAAATCAACTATTTGGTCTTTAACTTCATCAGGCATAGCCGAAGGCATATCCATTTTATTCAGTACGGGAATAATTTCCAAATCGTTTTCGATTGCCAGATAAAGATTAGAAATAGTTTGTGCCTGAATACCTTGTGTTGCATCTACAATGAGTAAAGCACCTTCGCAGGCAGCTATTGAACGTGAAACCTCGTAAGAAAAATCTACATGTCCGGGAGTGTCTATAAGGTTAAGTGTATAATCATTGCCCTTATAGTTATAATTCATTTGTATTGCATGACTTTTTATCGTAATTCCCCGCTCACGCTCCAAATCCATATCATCAAGCACCTGAGCTTGCAAATCACGTTCACTAATTGTTTCCGTTTTTTCAAGTAAACGGTCTGCGAGTGTACTTTTTCCATGGTCAATATGTGCGATAATACAGAAGTTTCTAATCTTATCCATAGGTATTCATTTGTTTTGATTTGCAAATTTACATTATTTTTTTGACTTTTAATTAACAGCCGTTCAAAACAAAAAAAGCCATCTTAAAGAGATGGCTTTTAAAACAAATCAATACGAGAAATTAATTTAAAGTCTGTGCTTCATAATCAGTTGGATCCATAACATTTCCGCTACTGTCATTTACATCGTAAACACGCAATTGGAAAGTGCTGTAATCTTGTCCTGCCGGTACAATTAAAGTAATTGTAGCATGTTGATGAGTATCCCATGTGAAGGTTGTAGTTAATGGAGTTATTTCAGTAGCTCCGTTATATAACTTAACAGTAGGAGTATGTGATACATCGGCATATTGCCCTGAAGAAATACCAAACTCAAAGCTTACCGTTAAATCAGAAGTACCAGCAGAATTATTTGCTGAAACATCTTGATTATAGATATTCAAGTCTCCACTGTTAAATGCTGTTTCGTCTTTAACGGTTACTACATTAGAGAAATCACCGGCACCGGCAGTATTCACCGCACGTACTTTGTACGAAACAATTGTTCCGTAGCTGAACGGAGTTACAACACCATCGTCTAAGAAATAATCAAATCGAGAGGGTAAGTAGATCCATGCTATATATTTTCCTTGTTGGTAATCGAACTGATTAAAGTTTGCAATTTTTACGTATTCTGTATTATTGTAGGTATCTTTTACAAATACCTCATAATAATCGGCATTTGAAACTATATCAAAACTAAAGTAAATTCCTTGCGTATTATAATCAGCTACCCAGCCGGTACCCATATAATCATAATAAACTGCAAGGTTACTTACTGCAACAGGAACTACTGAATTGTCTTCTGTCCTAAAATAAAAGTTGTCACCTATATTATCATACTCCGATGATGAATAGACATTCCAGTTAATATTGTATTGCTTGCCGGGAATAAGGTCTTCGTTTGGATCAACAGTAATCACATTATCAGTATAAGTTACTGATATATCCACTATTTGTCCGCTATTATCGTATAACCAAACTCCGCCGCTTTTATTCATTGTAACCGTTTCATCAACATCTTTGTTAAAAGTAAGGGTGATATTATCGCTCACAACAAAATTATCAGTTCCTACGTTTGTTGCTGACCATGCATTTGAATTTATTAAACGGATAGGATCACTTTGACGGTAAATTAAAATAGTTCCTTTAGACAAATTATTCTCAGCATCTAAAGAAAAATAATCACTATAAGTTGAGTAGGTTTCTCCATTGACATCGGTATATGAAGGAACGCGCAAATTTACTTGAGTAGCCGGTACATTAGTGAAACTAAAGTATCCATCTGCATCGGTTGTTGTTTGGTATAAGTTGGGAACAAAACGGTAATATTCTTGTGCTTCTTGTGAAGTTGTGTTATAATCTAACACAACAGTTGCTCCTGAAACCGGAATATTTACACCATTTTCGTTTCGGTAAATCCTTCCTTTTACACCACCCGTTAGCGAATATAAGTTTGGATTTAAAGTTACAATTTGTTCTATATTTTCACCTCCACGAACAGTAGCTAAACTTGAATTGCTATTCTGAATACTTACATCATATACTATTGTAGTGTATCCTGTTTTTGAGCACCAAATGCTATACTCTCCTTCCGGTAAATTTTTAATTAAGAAACCATCATCAGCAGTTGCTGTAATAGAATCTTTAACACCGGCAACCGACCAAACTACTTTAACACTGTCTAAAGGAGCATTTGTGTTTCCATCAAAAACGTGTCCTTGAATAAATCCTACTATTTTAACAATTTCCATTTTTTGGCATCCTGCCAAAGAAATCATTGCTGCAAGAATAGCAGCTGTTAATAATTTAAAAATGTTCTTGTTTTTCATTTTTTTAAATTTTAAGTTTTTAATTTTAATAAATGTTTAAAAGGTGTAACCAATACCGCCCACTAAATCTAATTGTTGGAAGTCCAAATCTGAAATACCTGCATGAAAAGTAAAAGCACCTGCTTTAATGATAAATCCGGCTTCTAAATCCACACCTTTAATTTCAAGGTCAGGTAAAATAGTGGGTTCATTATACGGATATACATATTTTCCGTATCCACCACCTAAATAAACATGAGCAAACTCAGTTAATTGAAGTGTAACACCGAGTGTTGCAGACCAAAAGTCTAAGTTCAGTATGTCGCGGCTGTTATACCTGCCTGCAACATACAAACCGCCTGCATCAATAATACTTCCGTCGGAGAGTACGCCGCCATTGTTTCCCATCCAGCCGGCATGTAATCCAAAAATTGCACTCGTACTGGGACTATATGCAATATGGATTAGTCTCTCAGAAGAACTCGCTCCAATATTGAACTCATCATCTTGTGCAAACGACAAGTGATTAAAAATCAATAAGAGAGAAAACAATAAAATAATTTTCTTCATGGTTATAAAAATTAGTGATTAATAAATTTAAGACCTTAAAATTATGCTAAAAAGTTGCAGCATGTATCTGTAACTTGATGAAACAAATGCTTTATTATATGTAAAGCTTTATTTAATTGATAAAGCGGTGAATTTAGAAATTAGGTGATTTGGGTGTGAAAAAAGCAGATAATCCTTAAATTTAGTGATTATCATTTTGGGAAATAACAAACCATTGGAAGTTTAAAGGATTTTGTCATTTTTTAAAGGCTTACTTGGTATGCTTACAATAAATGACACTTACATATACCTAATAAATTTCAGTAAGGGTAAAATGACATGAAAGTTCTGTCTGTACAAATAGTTTGCTTATTTAAAGAGTAGTTATTTTATGAGACAAAAAAATCAGATTTAGTTTACCTTTAATTCCTGTTCTATGAATGACAAATTATTTTCTATTTAAACTATTAATATACAATTTTGAATAGCGAAATGCATCAAGAGTTTTCCCTTTATAATTAAAAACTTCTTGTTCAGATAAACATAAAATATCTACAAACTCACCTTTTCTAAATATTTTATCAATTTCACAACTGTTTAAATTTAATACTAATTTATATAAAAATTCAAATTTCCCGTTAAATTGGTTAATTGAAAATAAAGAGAGATTGTGTTCATTAACCGTTATTTGTGTTTCTTCTTCAATTTCTTTAATCATAAATTTTTTAAAATCAACAGTTGATGTTATTTCCATTTCATCTTTATTGGCAGTACCACCAATTAAACCGATACTTCCATTTTTCACGTTCGTAGTATTTCCTCTTATACCAAAGACATATTTACCATCGTTTGTTACCGGAATGCAATCAAGAGTAATGAATTTTGACATACTATCAATACCATAGTTGTTTAATACATAAGTAACACCTTTGTAATTACGAAATACAATATCTTTAAATTCACAAGAACTTAACTTTATTAACAAATTTTCTTCATCTATCTGAATCCAATCATTTATTGTATAAATTATACCGTTCCAAATATTTTTACCTGATTTATATGCTTTACGGATATGTTCACTCCAAACATTTTCTCTTTCTATTAAATACCTACTTGACATTTGTGTAGGTGGTTGAAAACTAATTTGTGCTTTTAATAATTCTGTTTCACTAAGGTGTATAATCATTAGAATCTAATTATCATTTAATTGCAAAAATCACAAAAAAAGAAGAAACTTATAAAAATGTTGTTTGAAGTAATTCTAAGTATGCTTAATAATAATTTGTTGTTATTTTATAACTTACCGCTTATAAGATGTTTTTATATGTGTATGTAACAATTTAAATATCTTGAATATAAATACTTTAATCAGAAACTGTAATTCTAAATTCAGATATTAAATAAATGCTATATGCAAATATTATTAATAAATATTATCAAAAGCAAGCAAATAAGATTTAGATCACTAAAAAAACACTTCTATTCGTCAAAAAAAATTAAGTGTTCATGTAAAAAAATAGCTATTTCGTACTTATTGTATAGTTTCGCCGTTTAATTATTTGAAACTATAAGGCAACATTCAAAGGGGTTTAGCAGTCTATTTCAATAAATCACTCAATGAAACATTTTTATTGATTTAACGTATAATTAAGTAAACTAAAACTTAGGTACAGTATTTGTATTTTTTTAGTAAACTTTAATATAATTTTGTGAAAAAGAATTTTTAGATGAAAAAGTTTTTAACGATACTTACTTTTATTATTATATTTATTTTGGCTCCTGCTTTTGTTCAAACTGCTATTGCCCAGCCGCCTCCACCGGACCCGGTTCCAATTCCTATTGATGGTGGTTTAGGTTTTTTATTGGCTGCCGGTATTGGATATGCTGCAAAAAAACTTTATTCGGGAAGGGGGAAAGATAAGGAATAGATTTATTTTTTATTTATCCTGAAAAAATTTGTTTTAATACATCCAAAGATTTTACTTTGCCCATTTCCGGGAGGTGATAATTATAATATTGGATTAGTATATCCAATAAATCATGTCGCTGAATACGAGATAGTTTAATTTCGTGTAATTGATGAAACCCTTTGCCTGATAGTTGTGAAAGGAGCAAGCTTTCTTTTTTGTTTAAAACAAATTTCAGATTTTGATGTTCTGTATAAGCACCTTCGGCAATATTAAAATATGTACCTCTTTGCGAAAACTCATGTTCAGGGTAAAAACCAAGATATTTGCTTAGTTCATATAAAAACAACAGGTGGAAATTTACAAAATGTTCTTGTTCTGTATCTAACAGAAGAATAGCATGGTGTAAAAAATTAAACAGTTCAAAATTAGCTTCTTCTTCTTTTAAAACACGCGCAAGTATTTCTGCTAAAAAAATAGCAATGGTACTTTTAAAAATATTAAACGGAAGTTCATTAAAGTGTGGGTAATTTCTAAATTCTCTTGCTCTTTGAATTTGCCTTTTATCTTTAATTTGTGCTTCAATTTCAAGTAAAAAAAGCGGTTGCAACATGTTTAAGCTATTACCCGATTTTTTGCTTTTCGCTTTACGAAACATAAAAGCTTGTCTGCCAAAATGCTCTGTATATATATGTGCGATAATTTGACTGTCGGAATATTTTATTTGTTGTAAAACTATTCCTCTTGTTTTTTGGGTAATAAGGGTCATGTCAATTAATAAACAACAATTTTAAAACTTTTTTATATTCACCTGCATCATCTGTGCAAAAAATCAAGTAAACACCGGTTTTTACACGTTCGCCCGAAAAAGTTTTTCCGTTCCATATTGCCTGTCCGCCAAATGCACGTGTTTCATATACCAATCGACCGCTAATATCGGTTATTTTAACGTTTACATTAGCTGCCAAACCGGTAATGGTAATTTTTCCCTGATAATTTTCCCGAACAGGATTAGGATACACATAGGCATCTGTATAGTTTTTATTTCCTTCGGTAGCTGTCCCTTTGTATGAAATTACTCCAAGCGGTGTACCAATAAAAACCTCACCGGTTTTTTCATTTATTGCAATATCATTGGCTTTTACATCATTTACCATAAGAGTACTACCAAGGGCTATCATTGGAAATAAACCCAATATTATCATTGGAATCATAATTTTATTTTTAATTGAAGAATTTTTAAAAAAGTTTGTGAACATTTAATCAAATAGATATTATTTATAATTTGTTTATATAATTTATCCTAGATATTTGCCTATAATTTAATCCTATATTGTTCATGATGCCGAATATTATTAATTTGTATTTCGGAAACATAAATTGTTTTATCAATGCATATTTTTATTTTTCGTTAGTATTTAATTTCTTGTATTTCCAAGTTAGAAAATTGATTTATGGGTACATAGCTTCAAAATGCAATATTTATTACTAGTTAGGGGGTACACTATTTGAGAAAATCTTTGAGTTTTAGAAAGTTAGATAATTTTCTGATTTCGGGTGTCATTCTTTCCAATTGATACTTTGTTACATTACCAATTTTTATTTCCGTTACTCTTATTTCGGATAACATTCTAAGCATTTTTTGGAAACTAATGTCAGGAAACTGTTTAACTACATCCCTGTGAATTAAAGACAATAACATCAAACCGATAATCACAGAAAAAGAATGTCCACGTATTGAACTATCTAAATGATGATAAACCGGTCTAATGGAGAGAATATTTGCATTCTTGATGATTTTGAAAGCGTTCTCAACAGTATATTGTTGTCGATAAAGCCAGATGATCTCATCTGGCTTTTTATCATCGATATTGGTCAGAAAATAACTTTTGCCCAGAGTTTTAAGATGTTCGTTCATTGCCTCTTCATTAAGTGATATGGATAATTTGAGCTCTCCATAATTACCTTCCACTGAAAAATAAATGTAATTCAGATAGTCCTTGATGTTAATTATCCTGTCTATTTTTTGCAACACATTTGTCTTATTCCGCCATTTCCTTGCATTCAATCGCTCAGCAAAATATTCCTCAACTTCTTCAATTTTTTTCAGTATCTTCTTCATTTTGTTGCTTCCATTCCACTGATTGGTGTTTGGATTAAAAGTAACAAAGAGACTGTATCTGCCACCATAGATCTCTCTTCTAAATTCTTTGATACCTACCTTTTTCCCATTTTTCAGAGTAAATATCTCAAAGTCCTCACCACGCAGGTGGTGAAGTTCTTTTTGGGTAGACGGTCTTATTGAGCAGATGAAATGAACTCCTGATTGCTGTATCTCCTGGAAAACCTCATCTGACAGATTACCTTTATCAAAAATCAGGGTGATCCTTGAACTATCAACATCCAAGGTCTTGAGAATATCAACAAAGCGAGGGAACTCTGTCTTGAATAAAGTTGCGTCCATAATATTTCCAGGATAAGTTTGGTGAAGTATCGGAACTCCACCATCACTACTGCAAAAGATAGAAAGCCCAACAATATTCAGTATATTTCTTCCCTCTTTCGACTTTCCATGTCTGGGAAGAAGTTGAGTTTTTGGGTTGATATAGGTGTAATAATTAGTTGGATCATAGAAAATATCCTTCAAGTCAATCTGGAACTCCTTAATCAGCTGTTGTAAGATATTTTTTTCCATTCTTGCAATGTTTTCCATGGTGAAATACTTGAAATGGTTTGTATAGGCATTTGAATCCAGATATGTATCAAATTTAGTGAAGTGAATTTTTAAATATGTCTGATCCATCCAGTTACGTATATTTGACTTACTTACGGGCTGAATACACCGGTTTAGACAGGCGATCAGTAGGTACTCACCTACTGATCTTCCCTGTTCCCTTTTATTGACCTCCGAATTTATGATTTCAACCAGTTTCAATCTACGGGCATACTTCATCAGAATACTTGGAAGTCCAAAAACATAGGACTTGTATTCTACTTTTTTGATTTCTTGACTTAATTTATCTTTTAAGTTTTCGATTTTTGCTTCTGGACCCAAATATAATTGCCATACAACCTTTGATTTTCCTTTGACTCGTGCACTCTTGGTTAGGTAAAGATAGTTTTTACCCTTTATCTTCTTCTTAACCAAATATACCATGTGTGTTGTTAGGTAGTACATATATAAGTATATGTACCAATACTTGCATGAAATACACATTTTCTCCCAAATATTATTAATATTAGTTAGGTGGCACGGAATTTATGGGATATATGAGCCCTGAAATTCAAAATATCGCAGTTTTATTGAAAAAGAAAAATTAGTTGCTACAATTAAAAAATGTAGTATCAGCTGTTTAAACGACAAATTAGACGTTAAAGTTAAATGCTATCTTGGAAATATAAGAATTTACAAAAAAAAAATTGAAAATTATATATAATTAACTGACTTCGTGCAGTTTTCGAATTAAAATCAATAATTTCAGATAATGAGAGTATAAACCTGATTAAATAGTTTAAATCAATTTCAATTATTACTTTTAGCTTAAACCTCTTGTAATTATGAAAC